>NZ_JBXWKZ010000029.1:0-29740 GCF_058191515.1 Staphylococcus sp. CoH_129_LAB_1
ATTAATGGCACTTAATATAAGAAAAGTAGCAGCTCGACGAGCTGAAAATAATCAAAAAAATTATAAAAAAGACAATTCCTATATTATTTCAATAGAAACTGTCTTTTTTCACTTATTCAGAAACTTTATGTCCCAGACTCTTTTTTTATTAGAAAAACTTTTAACTGTTTTTTATCTGTTTATTTTATATTGTATAAAATGAGATATTATAATATTATATAGCTAATGTTTAAAATTGGAGGCTATTATGAGTAGAACTAGAATAAGCTTAAAATATTTTTTTAGTAATATTCTTAACGCAGTAGGTACGGGAGTAGTTATTGCATTACTTCCTAATGCTCTTTTAGGAGAACTGCTAAAATTATTTAAAGATCAACATCCAATATTAGAGATTGCTTTTCAATTAGTGCTAATTATTCAATCATTTATGGCATTTATAATTGGAATCCTGGCAGCACATCAATTTAAGTTTAGTGGTGCTGGTGCTAGTATGATAGGAGTATCAGCAATGTTAGGCTCTGGAGCTATACAAATGAATACAAATGGTATTGTACTAAAAGGAATAGGCGATATTATAAATGTAATCTTAGTTGTTATCATTGCATGTGCTTTATATTTAATATTACAGGGAAAATTAGGGTCTTTAGAAATGATAATTTTACCTGTATTAATTCCCGTAGTAAGCGGATTAATTGGTTTAATGACTTTGCCAAAGATACAAATTATTACAAAAAGTTTAGGACATATGGTTAATTCATTTACTGTGTTTAATCCTTTAATTATGTCTATTTTGATAAGTGTGACATTTTCATTATTAATGGTTACACCAATATCTCTAGTTGCTATTGCTACAGCTATTAGTTTAAATGGGTTAGGTAGTGGTGCAGCAAACATGGGAATTGTTGCTGCATGCGTTACTTTTTTCTTTGGTTCTTTACGTGTTAATTCAGTTGGTGTCAATTTAGTTTTATTTATTGGCGCTGCGAAGATGATGATTCCTGTTTATTTAAAACATTTAATCATTGCAATACCATTAACCATTAATGGTATTATTTCAGGTTTGTTAACATACTTCATTGGTATAAAAGGAACACCATTATCAGCTGGATTTGGTTATACAGGATTAGTTGGTCCAATTAATGCGTTTAATAGAATGCCGGGTGATTCGACATTTAATATTATTCTATTAGCATTAGGTTATTTTATTGTTCCATTCATTAGTGCTTTTATTATTCATGAATTATGCAAAAAGTTTATACCTTTATATAACGATAATATTTATAGATTTGAAATTACACATCAATAATATTATTTTAATGGTATTTAAGCATCTATATTACTATAGATGCTTTTTTTGTTTAAAATTTTTATTGCATATTAATTCTTTATTATGTATAATAATGAAAAAGTTACAGGAGGTTGCTATATGAAATATATTTTAAAAACAGTTATCATAGCAATCTTAATTAGTTTGACCTTTATATATATAGAACCAATGGCTCACGCTGATCAAGATGCAAAATGGGAAAAAATTAAGGAAAGTGGAGAATTAAGGGTAGGATTATCAGCTGATTATGCACCATTTGAATTTGAAAAAACTGTAAAAGGCAAAAGTGAATATGCAGGTATCGATATTGATTTAGCTAAAAAAATTGCTAAAGATAATCACTTAAAATTAAAGATTGTGAATATGCAATTTGATAGTTTACTAGGTGCATTAAAAACGGGTAAAATTGATGTTATTATTTCTGGAATGACTTCAACACCAGAAAGAAAAAAAGAAGTTGATTTCTCAGATTCTTATACTAAAACAAGTAATGTAATGATCATTAGAAAAAGCGATAAGAATAAATTTCATACACTAAAAGATTTTTCTAATAAAAAAATTGCTGCACAAAAAGGGACTGAACAAGAAAAAATTGCTCAACAAGAAATAGAAAATGCAAATATTAGTTCATTAAATCGTTTGCCTGATGCTATTCTTGCAGTTAAAAGCAATAAGGTAGAAGGTTTAGTAATAGAAAAGCCAGTTGCTGAAGCATATGTAAAACAAAATAATAGCTTAATGATAGCTAATATGAATTTTAATGAAGAAAAGAAAGATAATGTCATAGCCGTGCCAAAAAATTCACCTATTCTTTTAGCAAATATCAATAAATCTATTAAAGAAGTGAATGATCAACACTTAATTAGCAAATACATGGAAAAAGCTTCAAAAGAAATGCAAGACGATAGTAGCTTTTTTGATAAGTATGGTACATTTTTCATTAAAGGACTTAAAAATACAATATTGATATCAATTATTGGAGTAGTATTAGGAGCAGTATTAGGGGCTTTAATTGCTTTAGCTAAATTGAGTAAGTTTAAATTACTTTCATGGATTGCATCTGTTTACATAGAATTTTTAAGAGGAACACCTATGTTAGTTCAAGTATTCTTAGTTTTCTTCGGAACAACAGCTGCTCTTGGTTTAGAAGTTGCAGCATTAGTATGTGGTACTATTGCATTAGTTATTAATTCTTCGGCTTATATTGCAGAAATATTCAGAGGAGGAATTAATGCTGTTGATAAAGGACAAACAGAGGCAGCTCAATGCCTAGGGTTAAACTATACTAAAACAATGAAACATATTATTTTACCACAAGCAATTAAAAATATTTTACCGGCGTTAGGTAATGAATTTGTAACATTAATTAAAGAATCATCTATTGTTTCTACTATTGGAGTAGGAGAAATTATGTTTAACGCTCAGGTTGTACAAGGTATTTCATTTGATCCTTTTACACCATTAATTATCGCTGCGATAATGTACTTTATTTTAACATTTACATTATCTAGAGGTATGAGTTTAATCGAAGGGAGAATGAAAGCCAGTGATTAAAGTTCAAAATTTAAATAAATCATTTAATAACAATGAAGTACTTAAAGATATTAATTTAGAGGTTAATAAAGGTGAAGTTGTAGCAATTATAGGACCATCAGGAAGCGGTAAAAGTACATTATTAAGATGTATGAATTTATTAGAAACACCATCAAATGGAAAAGTTATTTTTGAGGGAAAAGAATTAACACAAAAAAATATAAATTTAAATGAATTACGTCAAAAAATGGGAATGGTATTTCAAAATTTTAATTTATTTCCTCATAAAACAGCACTTGAAAATGTAATTCTAGCGCCCAAGTTATTAAAAAAGGTTGATTTAGAAAAATTAAAAATTGAAGGCAAAGCACTTCTAAAAAAAGTGGGACTTGAAGAGAAAGAAAATGCATATCCATCTCAACTTTCTGGCGGGCAAAAACAAAGGGTAGCAATAGCAAGAGCTCTAGCTATGCATCCTGATGTAATACTATTTGATGAGCCAACATCAGCGCTTGATCCTGAAGTTGTTTATGAAGTACTTAAAGTAATGAAAGATTTAGCTAAAGAAGGTATGACAATGGTAGTTGTAACTCATGAAATGGGATTTGCTAAAGATGTTAGTGATAAAGTGATATTTATGGCTGATGGATATGTTGTTGAAAGTGAAACACCCGAACAATTATTTAATTATCCAAAAAATGAAAGAACTAAAAATTTTTTAGCAAAAGTGTTATAAAATGTTGAATTTGAAGACTGATAATACATTTATAAAACTTTATATCTAAAAAGTAATAAATGTTTATTATGGGAACTTCAATTCTGATCCCCACAAATGATATTTCACGACATGTAAATGATAATAAAAAATTATAATTAGGAATATTTTAAAGCCTAAATTAATAAAAAGCTTTTAGAACCAAAAACAAAAACCATCTATAGTCAAAGAAAAATTGATGTGGAGTCTGTTTTTGGATTTATGAAGACTATTTTGGGTTTCACTCGAATGTCCGTTCAAGGGATAAATAAAGCTAAAAGAGAACTAGGATTTGTGCTAATGGCACTTAATGTGAGAAAAGTAACAGCTCAATGAGCTAAAAATAATCAAAAAATTTATAAAAAAGACAATTTCTATATTATTTCAATAGAAATTGTCTTTTTTCACTTATCCAGAAATTTTATGTCCCGGACTCTTTTTAATTTGTAAATTATTTCAATATCATAAAAAATTAAGATTATGTTAAAATGTTCTATGGACTTTTTTATAGGAGGCAAGAGCGTTGACGAACTATCAACTTAAACAGGAAATCATTGAATATGCTTATTCCATTGGTATAGATAGTATTGGTTTTACCACTGCTGATCCTTTCGATGAATTGAAACAAAAGTTAGTAGATTACCATGAAAAAGGTTATGAATCAGGTTTTGAAGAATCAGATATCGCGTTGCGAACAGAGCCTAAATTATCATTACCCACAGCGCGTTCTATCATAGCTATAGCTGTTGGCTATCCTAATAAGTTAAAAGGAGCACCAAAAAGTGTAAAAGGTGATAGAAGAGGGATGTTTGCGAGGGCTTCTTGGGGTCAAGATTATCATTCAATTATGAAAAAAAGATTAGATAAATTAAGTGATTTTATTCAATCTAAAGTTCCTGATGTAGAAATAAAAAGCATGGTTGATACTGGAGTACTTTCAGATCGTGCTGTAGCTGAAAGAGCAGGATTAGGATTCGTTGGTAGAAATGGATTTGTTATTAATTCAGATTTAGGAACTTGGACATATTTAGGAGAAATGTTAGTTAGTATTCCTTTTGAACCAGATGATCCTATATTAGATAGTTGTGGAGATTGTACGATTTGTGTAGATAGATGTCCAACGGGTGCTTTAGTAGGGAATGGTCAACTGAATTCTCAAAAATGTATCAGCTTTTTAACTCAAACTAAAGGATATTTAAAAGATGAGTATCGATATAAAATTGGTAATCGTCTTTATGGTTGTGATACTTGTCAACAAGTTTGTCCGAAAAATAGAGGCATAAATACCACTCACGAAGATATTATTTTAGAACCTGAAATATTAAAGCCACGTTTAGTTCCATTATTACAAATGAGTAATAAAGAGTTTAAAAATACTTATGGTCATTTGGCAGGAGCTTGGAGAGGAAAGAAACCTATACAACGTAATGCAATTATTGCACTTGCACATTTTGGTGAAGAAGCGGCTATTCCTGAATTAAAAGAAGTAGCACTAAATGATCCAAGGCCAATGATAAGAGGAACAGCATATTGGGCTATCGGTCAAATACTAGGTGATGATGCAATGACATTTATTTATGAACACTTTGATAGTGAGATTGAAGAAGTTCAGATAGAAATGAAAAAAGGACTAGAAATGAGGAAATAAAATGACAAATCATATTGTGTTATTTCAACCAGAAATACCTGCAAATACTGGAAATATCGCACGTACATGTGCAGGTACCAATACACACTTACATTTAATTAAACCATTAGGCTTTAGTACAGATAATAAGATGCTGAAAAGAGCTGGATTAGATTATTGGGAACATGTTAATATCACTTACCATGAAAATATTGAATCATTTTTTGAAGTGACAAATGGTAAATATTATTTACTTACTAAGTTTGGGAAACAAACCTATAGTGACTTTGATTTTTCAAATACAGAAATAGAAAATTATTTTATTTTTGGTCGAGAAACAACAGGTCTACCAGATTGGGTGAAAGAGAAATATGCAGATACTGCTTTAAGAATTCCAATGAGTGATCATATTCGTTCTTTAAATTTATCTAATACTGCGGCTTTATTAATTTACGAAGCATTGCGACAACAAAACTTCCCAGGATTAAAATAGAATTTAAAATTAAATACTATAATAGAATAAAAAATGTTATATTTATTAGTGAATTATTATAAAAATTTTAAAATAGTTTGATAATCCCTTAAATAGGGTAGTTTAGTAAATAAATGAATTATTTTAGATAAATTTTACATTTAGAGGAGTGTACTTATTATGGCAATGAATTTTAAAGTATTTGAAGATAAACAACATGCAGCAGACTATGCTGGAGATATTATTAGAAAACAATTTAATAATAACCCAACAACCATTGCTGGATTCCATTTAAATAAAGAAACTGCACCTGTATTAGATGAATTAAAAAAATCAGTTGATCGTAACGCCGTAGATTTCAGTCAAATTAATATTCTTGATTATGATGATAATCATTCATACTATGAAGCTCTAGGTGTGCCTTCTGAACAAGTATATTCTATTAGTTTAGATGATGATGCCGAATCATTAATTAATGATAGAATTAAAACAAAAGAAAATAAAGGTAAACTTACTTTACAAGTTGTTTCTATTGATAATTCAGGGCACTTAGATGTTAATATTCGTCAAGGTTTGATGAATGCACGCGAAATTATCATAGTTGTAACTGGTGCTGAAAAAAGTGAGGTTATTAAACGATTATATGAAGAAAATGGTAAATCAAGCTTTACACCAGCTGATTTAAAAGCACATCGTATGGTAACAGTTATTTTAGATAGAGCTGCTGCAAATGGATTACCTGAAGATGTTAAAGAATACTTCACAGCAAGATTTGCATAATATTTAATTTATATTGTGAGGTTATTTTTATGGGAAAACATAGTAAACGTAATTATCATGAAGATGAAAATTCAATGGTTCAAGATATGGATGATGTAGAATCATTGGGAAAAGAAATGGAACAAATTTCTGAAGAAAATGATGAAGATAAATACAATCAGACACATGATACAGAAGTTCGTTCAGATTTAAAGTAATATATATTAGCATTTTAATTAATCAATAAGATGGATTAATTGAAGTGCTTTTTTTATGCAAGACAACGTATGATACAATATATTTTAATGAAAATTAAGGAGATAAAAATATGTTACATAAGTATTGGTTACCTTTGACTATTATTACAATAATTGTTAGCTTAATATCTATTAAAGGTTTTCCCATTGCTTTAGGAGCACTCTATCTACCAGTGTTATTTAAAGTGATTCAACTACAATTAAATTTATCAAAAGGTTTAATAGATAATGCAACTGCTCAACCATTCATCAAGAGTAATCAAAAAGGAATTATAATAAGTGTAATATGTATACTAATTGTAACAGGAATTTTGGTATATACACTTAATGACTTTTACCAAAATTTAAATGGGATTTTAAGTATATTAGTAAATATAAGTCCTGTTACTCTTGGCATAAGCGCTATTTTATATATAATCAGTGCTATTTCAGTTGTAAAAGCTGTAAAATATAAATATGAATAAAATCTATTTTCCAACACATGAAGTAATGAAAATTCATGTGTTTTATTTTTTCTAAATGAAACCGCTTTATATTCGAATTGATTCATTAATTTTATTAGTGATATACTATTATTAAATAATAAATAAGGGGGATTATTGAATGTCTGTAAGAATTGAACATGATACGTTTGGTGAAATTGAAGTACCTTCTAATAAATATTGGGGAGCACAAACTGAAAGAAGTAAGCGTAATTTTCCAGTGGGTAAAGAAGAGATGCCTATTGAAGTGATTTATGGTTTTGCTCAATTAAAAAGAGGTGCCGCACTTGCTAACCATGAATTAGAAAAATTAAGTGATACTAAGAAAGATGCTATTGTTTATGCTTGTGACTTGATTTTAAAGGGAGAACTTAATGATCATTTTCCTTTAGTTGTATGGCAAACTGGAAGCGGTACACAAAGTAATATGAATGTGAACGAAGTAGTAAGTTATGTGGCAAATGATTACTTAAAAAAACATAATAGCGACGAATCGATTCATCCGAATGATGATGTTAATAAATCTCAAAGTTCAAATGATACATTCCCAACTGCTATGCATGTGGCTTTATATCATGAAATTGAAACGAAATTAGAACCTGCTTTAAAACATTTACGAGATACTTTTAAAGAAAAAGAAAACCAATACCAATCGATTATTAAAATTGGTAGAACTCACTTACAAGATGCTACTCCAATTCGATTAGGACAAGAAATTAGTGGATGGCGCTATATGCTAGATAAATGTGAACAGTTATTAGCAGAATCTAAACAACATATGTTAAACTTAGCTATTGGTGGAACAGCAGTTGGAACAGGAATTAACGCACACCCAGAATTTGGAGATAAAGTTGCTAAATATATATCAGAACATACAGGCTATGCGTTCGTTTCATCTGAAAATAAATTTCATGCTTTAACTTCACATGACGAAGTGGTACAACTTCATGGAACATTAAAAGCATTAGCAGCCGATTTAATGAAAATTGCAAATGACGTTAGATGGCTTGCTTCAGGACCTAGAGCCGGACTTGCAGAAATTTCAATTCCAGAAAATGAACCCGGTTCGTCAATTATGCCTGGTAAAGTAAATCCCACCCAATGCGAAATGCTAACAATGGTTGCAGTACAAGTCATGGGAAACGATACGACAGTAGGTATAGCTAGTTCTCAAGGTAATTTTGAACTTAATGTATTTAAACCTGTTATTCTTCATAATACATTGCAATCTATTTACTTATTAGCCGATGGAATGGAAATATTTAATAAAAATTGTGCCATAGGTATTGAACCAATTGAAGAAAATATCAATCATTATTTAAACCAATCATTGATGCTTGTAACGGCACTAAATCCTCATATTGGATATGAAAAAGCAGCTCAAATTGCTAAAAAAGCGCATAAAGAAGGTTTAACACTTAAAGAGTCTGCAATTAATTCTGGATATGTTACGGAAGAACAATTCACGGAGTGGATCAAACTAGAAGATATGGTTGATCCTCACTAAAAGAATATAGTTAATTGAAATGCTCCTTTGAAAGATAATGCTTTGATATGCGTTATCTAAAAGGAGCATTTTTAAAATTTATTCATCATCTAAACTTACAGAAATCAATTCTTGTGTAAGTGGGTGATTAAACTCAATTTTATAACTATTTAATTCTAGTTGACGTAAAGTAGCGTCTCCATATAGTGGGTCTCCTATGACAGGATGGCCAATTTCTGCTAAATGTACACGTATTTGATGGGTACGTCCAGTATCTAATTTTATCTCCAATTGACAAACGCCTTCTTTAATCATTTTTGACGTTAAAATATGAGTGATGGCCCGTTGACCAGTATTAGATATACGGCGTTTATTCGGATGGAATTTATCTTTACCAATCGGCATATCAACTGTTTGTGGTTTTAGAGGTAGTAAAGCTTTTACATTTGCACGATAGATACGTGTAATTTGATTCTCTTCAAGCATTCTATCTAGTATTTTTTTCATTAAAGAATTTTTAGCAACTATTAATAAACCTACAGTTTCTTGGTCTAGACGATGAATCGGTTCAACGTAGTCGCTATCTATTGTATAAATAACATGGTTCATCAGTGTGTTACTTTCTTTTAAATCATTAGGATGAGTTTTAACCCCTTTAGGTTTCATGACAATAGCTAAATCATCATCTTCATAGACAATTTGTGCGTAACGATAACTTGGTAAATAATTACTTTTTTCTTCAGGGATAGGAATATAAACAACATCATTTGTGATGACTTTATCTGTCAATTTACTAGGCTGCTGATTAATCGTGATATCTTTAGACATATTTAATTGGTGCAAATCTTTTTTTGGTAATTTCAACTTTTGAAAAATTTCACGTAACGTATAGTTATTAAAAGTTTCAGGTACATTAAATTTCATATTATCCTCCTATTACATACTGTTTAATCATATCATAATTTACAATTATAATTGTTTTTTTATTATTCTATTTTTAAATTTTAAAATGAACGATATAATAATAGACGCAAAATAATATGATGGGGCGAAAATATGGAAAAACCGACACGTTTAGCATTATTAAAAGAAATTGCAGAATATCTTAATGAAGAAACTGAATTATATAATATGATGAATAAAGCGTTAGACTACTTAATCAATGGCAGCAGTTTTACAACAGGTTGGATTTTTTTTATAAATAAAAAAGGTGAACAAGAACTTGTAGCTAGCACTGATCTACCACACTCTTTAAAAAATAATAATTGTAATTATTTAAATAATGGTACGTGTTGGTGTGTGAATGCCTATCATCATAAAAATCTAACAAAAGCATCTAATATTATCAATTGTTCTAGAATCAATTTAGCTAACCAAGAAAGTGAAAAAGATGATAATTTTATTACTCATCATGCGACAGTACCGCTTAGATCTGGAGATGAACAGTATGGATTATTAAATGTCGCGACACCTCATACTGTAGTATATAGTCAAGATGACTTAGAGTTACTAGAATCAGTGGCTTTACAAATAGGTTCTGCAATTAAGCGTATATATTTAACAGACCAAGAAAAAGAAGCGGCACGAATAAGTGAACGAAATCGCTTAGCGCGTGATTTACATGATTCAGTTAACCAAATGCTGTTTTCACTAAAACTAACAGCTCATGCTGCATATGACATTACTGAGGATACAATGGCTAAAAAAGCATTTAAGATGATTGAAGATACTAGTCAAAACGCAGTAAACGAAATGCGTGCATTAATTTGGCAACTTAAGCCAATTGGATTGGAACATGGGTTAGTGAATGCGATTAAATATTATGCGAGTATGTTAGATTTGAAATTAAGTATCGAAGTAAAGGGATTGATTAAGTTATCCAATTTAGTTGAAGAAAATGTGTATCGAATGATTCAAGAAGCTTTAAATAATACGAAGAAACATGCACAAACGAATCATGTATCTATAAATATTCAACAATATGAACATCAATTAAATATTAAAATCTATGATGATGGGATAGGATTCAATGTGAGTGATTACTTAAATCAAACGACACATGGGCTAAAAAATATGAAACAACGTATTCATAGTTTAGACGGAGAATTTAACATAAAATCAGATGAACAAAGGGGAACAACTATTTACCTTATTATTCCAATTTAAAGTAGGTGATAAATTTGGCAAGTATCGTTTTAATCGATGATCATCACATTGTTAGACAAGGATTAGAATTTTTGATTTCAACAGTTGATGGTTTAGATATACAAGCAAGTTTTTCAGATGGTGAATCATTTATTAAATATTTAAATGAAAGTAATGTCCCTGATTTAGTATTATTAGATTTAGTTATGCCAAACATGAATGGCATCGAAGTTACACATTATATAAAAAAATATTATCCTTACATAAAAGTGTTGGTGCTTACAAGTTATGTAGATGATGAATATGTGATGTCTGCCATTAATGAAGGTGCTGATGGTTATGAAATTAAAGATGTTGAACCGCAAAAGCTTATTGCTACGATTACCAAAGTATTAAATAATGAGAAAATAATACATCCAAAAGTTAAAAATGTAATTGATTCAATGCATGAAAAACCACACTTTAATAATAAATTATCTAAAAGAGAGATGGAAGTATTAAAAGAAATGGTGAAAGGTAAGACAAATAAAGAAATTGCAAAAAGCTTATTTGTATCTGAGAAAACAATAAAAACACATGTCAGTCATATATTTAATAAATTACAAGTTTCAGATCGTACACAAGCTGCTATATATGCCATTGAAAATAAATTATTATAAATGAAATGGGCCTGTTAAAAGGCAAAAATGTTATTCTTAAAATGAGATAACTACAAATAAATTACTTATATTATTAGTTTAATTATTTTGATAATTTTGCCATTTATAAAATTATATGTAAAAACAAAAATTTCTCTTTTCATTTTATTGAAAATATATTAAGATGTAATTTGTGTTTCAAGAAATGTGTATTATTGCAATTTCTTGCGTCCGGATAAAATAACTTCTATTAGAAAGGTAGAGAAGAGTAATGGATAGACAGAGTTTTACAGATTTAATTCAAACAAAATTTAAAATGGTGCGTATTGAAGCAGGATACACACAAGATACTATGGCACAAACAATTGGTCTTTCGAAAAAAACACTTGTTCAAATTGAAAAAGAACGTGTATTACCAAACTGGACAACTTGTGTATCAATTTGTGCTTTATTTAGAGATTCAGATGTTTTAAATAATACATTTGGTTGTGATCCATTAGAAATTGTACAAACGATTTCAAGAAATCATTGTGCATATCCTAATCATTCAACAACAAGTGATATTTATTGGAATACAATAGAGACTCGTAATGGATTTATTTTACAAAGTAATAAAGTAAGTAATGTCTACAGAGTGCTTAATCCTGAGAAACAACCTATTTTTGGAACATCTAAATTAAGAGAAGCAGAAACTTATTTTAATAGAAATGCTAAAGAAGAATTAATGCACGTTTAATATAAATAAAAAATAGTGATAGAAGAGTTAACTTTTAACTGAATCACTATTTTCAATTAGTAATGAATTCACTGTGACTTTGCAATGAATTCATTATTTTTTTATTTCAAAAATTATTAAATATAAGAGTATATTAGACAATTAAGTTATGAAGTTTACAATTGTCATGGTATAATTTTGCTATTGCTTATATAAAAATTAAGGAGTTATTTAAATGCAAGCAGTATTATTAGTCATTTTTATGATAGTAATAGGAGCAATCATTGGCGGTGTCACGAATGTTATAGCTATTAGAATGTTGTTTCATCCCTATAAAGCTCACTATATATTTAATATGAGAATTCCATTTACACCTGGTTTAATACCTAAAAGAAGAGATGAAATAGCTACAAAAATAGGGCAAGTAATTGAAGAACATCTCATTACAGAAACATTAATCCATAACAAACTAAATGAAACGAAAACTAAAGAAACGATTAATGAATTAGTTAAGGACCAAATAACAAAATTAAAAAGTGATCAAGCTACAATACGTAATTTTTCGAAGAAGTTTGATATTAATATAGATTATTTAGTCAATGAGAAGTTAGAGGATACAATTTCACGTAAACTCTTATCTTATTATAATAATCATCGAAATGAAGAAATGGTTAAGTTACTACCAAAAGAAGCTAAGCAAATGATTGATAAGAAAGTCGAGCCATTAGGAGATTTATTATGTGAAAGAGCACGTGTCTATTTGTCATCTGATAAAGGTGCGCGTGATATTTATGATATGCTTGATACATTTTTTAATGAAAAAGGTAAAATCGTTGGATTACTACAAATGTTTATGACAAAAGAAAGTATTGCAGATAGAATTCAACATGAATTGATTCGTTTAACAAATCATCCTAAAGCTAAACGTATTGTTAATCAAGTAATTAATAAAGAATATGAGACTTTAAAACAACAATCGCTTGAAAGAGTTATTGATGAATATCAATTTTCAAAACTATCAGATTCAGTTACTTTACTTATTACTTCATATTTAGACTTAAATGGCAAAATAGATAAACCACTTAATCAGCTATCACCAAGATTAATACAATATTTAGAAACAACGTTATCAGATAAAGTAACACAACTTATTATTAGTCAAGCTTCCAAACATCTCTCAACTATTATGCAAAAAATTAATATACGTAAATTGGTAGAAGATCAAATCAATACATTTGATTTAGATTATATTGAAAAGTTGGTTATTGAAATTGCTAATAAAGAATTAAAATTAATCACCTTATTAGGCTTTATTTTAGGTGGTATTATTGGTCTTTTCCAAGGTTTAATCGCAATTTTTGTATAACTAATCATAATATGTTATGGTATTAAAGAGTTGTAAAAACATCATTATTACACGAAGGAGTGCAATTTAAAATGGCAGTAAATTTATATGATCATGCAAATCAACTAGAACAAGCATTAAGAAATAGCGATGAATACAAAGCTATTAAAGATGCTTTTGCTAAAGTTAAAGAAAATGAAGAATCTAAAAAATTATTTGACGAGTTCCGCGAAACTCAAATGAATTTCCAACAAAAACAAATGCAAGGCCAAGAAATTCCTGAAGAGGAATTAGCTAAAGCTCAAGAACAAGCTCAAGCTATTGAAAAAGATGAAAATATTTCACAATTAATGCAAGCAGAACAAAAAATGAGTCAAGTTTTCCAAGAAATTAATCAAATTATTGTAAAACCTTTAGACGAAATTTATGTTGACTAATTAATAATTTAGGTAATGAAAACTACGCTATTTTTTATAAAATTGCGTAGTTTTTTTTATGCCAAAGTTCATCGACCCATATTCATAAGATATGGTAAAATATAGTAATACATAAAGAAACCTTATCAAATATTTAAGGAGCTTAAATTAATGGTTAAATTTATTCACTGTGCAGATTTGCATCTTGATAGCCCTTTTAAATCTAAACAACAATTATCTACAAGTATTTTTGAAGATGTACAAAAAAGTGCTTATGAGAGTTTTAAAAAAATTGTTGATGTAGCACTAAAAGAAGATGTCGATTTTATGCTAATTGTAGGAGATTTATTTGATAGTGAAAATCGTACATTACGTGCTGAAATTTTTTTGAAAGAACAATTTAAACGTCTAGAAAAAGAACAAATATTTGTATACATATGTCATGGTAATCATGATCCTTTAACAACTAGAATCACAGATAATTGGCCTAATAATGTTTCAGTATTTTCAAATCGTGTTGAAACCTATCAAGCGATTACAAAAGCAGGAGAACAAATTTATATTCATGGCTTTAGTTATCAAAATAATACAAGTTATGAAAATAAAATTGATGAATATCCATCTAGTCAAGGAAATAATGGTATACATATAGGAATGCTTCATGGAACTTACAGTAAATCTAAAATAAAACAGCGGTATACTGAATTTATTTTAGAAGATCTTAATCATAAACTGTATCATTATTGGGCGCTTGGACATATTCACCAACGTCAAGAACTAAGTGATATGCCACCTATTCATTATCCAGGTAACATTCAAGGCCGCCACTTTGGAGAGTTAGGAACTAAAGGTTGTTTGCTTGTAGAAGGAGATCACTTACATCTTGAAACAACTTTCATCCCAACTCAATTTATACGTTTTGAAGAAGCTACAATTGATACTGATAAAATATCAAAGCAAGGCATCTATGAGGAAATTCAAAAGTTTAAGACACAAGTTCGTGAACAAGGTAAAGCATTTTATAGATTAACGATTAATATAGATAATGACAAAATATTATCAACACAAGATATTCTTCAAATAAGAGAAATGATTAGTGAGTATGAAGAAAATGAACATGATTTTATTGTCATCGAAGATATTATTCTTAATTATATACAGAATGAAGAAATCCCTCTTATAAATGAATTTTCTAAAGAATTAATAAATGATGACAAAGTTTTTGAAGAGGCAATGACAGATTTATATTTAAACCCAAGAGCTTCCAAATATTTAGAAGACTACACCACTTTCAATAAGGCAACACTCATTCATCGAGCTGAGAAAATATTGAAAGCTGATATGAGAGGTGAAGAAATTGATTATTAAATCACTTGAAATATATGGTTATGGTCAATTTGTACAACGTAAGATTGAATTAAATCAGACTTTTACCGAAATTTATGGGGAAAATGAAGCAGGTAAATCTACTATACAATCGTTTATCCATTCAATATTATTTGGTTTTCCAACAAAGAAAGAAAAAGAACCACGTTTAGAACCCAGAATAGGAAATCAGTATGGAGGTAAACTTACACTTATTTTAGACGATAAATCTGAAATTGAAGTTGAGCGTGTCAAAGGTAGTGCCCAAGGTGATGTAAAAGTTTATCTAGAAAATGGATTAATAAGAGATGAAGCTTGGCTTAAGAAGAAATTAAATTATATTTCAAAGAAGACATATCAAGGAATTTTTTCATTTAATGTACTTGGCTTGCAAGATATTCATCGAAATTTAGATGAACAACAATTACAAAGTTATTTACTAGAAGCAGGTGCTTTAGGCTCATCTGAATTCACATCTATGGGTCAAATTGTTAATCAAAAAAAGGCTACCCTTTATAAAAAAGCTGGGAAAAATCCAATTTTAAATCAACAAATTGAAGAATTAAAACAATTAGAAGCACAAATAAGAAATGAAGAAACCAAATTAGACGAATATCAACGTCTCATAGATGAAAAAGATAAATCAGAACGTCATCTTTCTCATTTAAAAGAAAATCTTAAGCAACTATCAAAAATGCATGAAAATAAGCAAAAGCAACTAGGACTTCATGCCCATGCTCAAGAATGGAAATCCCTTGAACATAATTTAAATATCGAGCCATTAGAGTTTCCAGAACAAGGTATCGAACGTTATGAAACGGCATTAAAATACAAACAATCACTTGATCGAGATGTAGGTTTACGAGATGAGAAGATTAGACAACTAGAAAATGAATTTGACTTAATTCAATTACCTGACGATAGAACTGTAAGTGACATGTATCATTTGTATCAACAAGAGAGTGATATTAAACAATGTGAATTAAAAGCAAACTCGTTAAAAAAAGAAATAGAAACTTTTGAACGTTCTCAACAAACATTACTAGATGATATCGGTTGGAATGAAGTTTATCATGAAGTAGATACTTCTGAAACAATGAAAGATTATATAAGCGAAAAAATTAAAAATCGTAATCATCAATTAAATCAAAAGCAACAAGTTGAACGTACGATTGATGAGAATAATATTGAACAAAAAGAAGTTGAAAAAGAAATTAAGTCATTAGAAAGTGAACTCGTCTCTGAAACAGCACTTGAAAAGAAAAAAGAATATAATCAGCAAAAAATAGAATTGCATGAAAAAGAAAATTTATACTCAAAATTAAAAGCATCTTTTGAATCAGAAAAAGAGAGAAAGCAAAAGCGATATCAATGGTTGAAAATAAGTTTCATTATTTTGGCTTTGATAAGTACTGGTTTAACTATTTTTGCATTTATTACAACTAGCATTACTTTTGGTATTATCTTTACATTTCTTACTTTGATATTTTTAGTTGGTTTATTCTTCAGTAAAAACAAAGATATTGATTATAGCGAAACAATTAGTGATGAAATTAGTGATTTAGAACAGCAACTTAAAGCACTCGAAGATAAATACGATTTAGATTTTAATCTAGATGATCAGTACCAATTACGTGAACGCTGGAATAATGCTAACAATACTAAAACAGTACTTTCTAATAAACTTAACCATCAACAATCGGTCTTATCAGATATCCAGTCTTCAATTGATGCATTGACACAGGATATTTCTGAAATTAAAAAAGATATTAAAGTATCAGATAAAATGTCAAATGAACGTTTAGTAGATAGTTTGAAAACAATGAATCAACTTAAAGCTAATGACAAACAACTTAGTAAATTATTATTAGAGAACTTAGAGATAAACCAAAACTTAATAAATTTCTATGATCATGCTCAAAATGTTACAAATAATAATTTAGATGAATTCAATAAACTATCTTTATTTAATGATTTAAAACGTTGGATTTCTCAGTATGAAAATAAAAAAGAAAAGAAAGCTCAATTGCAGAGTCAATTAAGTTTATTAAGTAAAGAATTAAAACAATTGGAAAGTCGATTAGATGAAAATAGAACGACTATTAATGAATTGTTTAAATATATTGAGGTTCAAAATGAAGAGCAATATTATCAACACTATGAAGCTTACCAACATTATCAACAACAACTTGCACGTTTTAATGATTTATCTTCTTATTTGAGCAATCATGAATTTTCTTATGAGGATAGTTCAGTTCTTAGTGAAAAAACAACTGCACAATTAGAAGAAGAAGATAAAATGTTAGCGCAACAAGTGGATGATTATAATGAAAAATATCTAGATAAACAAACAGAAGTGAGTGAACTTACTGCACGTATCAATCAAATGGAAACGGATAAAACATTATCACAACTACGTCATCAATATTATAATTTAAAAAATAGAATGAATGATATTGCTAAAGATTGGGCGAGTCTAAGTTATCTTGAAACACTAGTGAGTGAACATATTAAACAAATTAAAGATAAACGCTTACCATATGTGATTGATGAAGCTATTAATATTTTTAAATCATTAACGAATGATAATTATAATTTAATTTCATACGAAAACGACTCAATTATGGTTAAGCATCGAAATGGTCAAATGTACCATCCACTTGAATTAAGTCAATCAACTAAGGAATTGCTTTATATTTCATTAAGAATTAGTTTAATTAAGGTTTTAAAACCTTATTATCCATTCCCAATCATCATAGATGATGCATTTGTTCATTTTGATAAACAAAGAAAAACAATGATGTTAAACTATTTAAGAGAATTAGCAAAAGAACATCAAGTATTATATTTCACATGTACAAAAGATACTACGATTCCTTCTCGAGAAATGCTGATATTAAATAAAAATGAGGAAGGCGGTAAACGATGAGAAACGTAGAAAAATTAAATCCTGGTGATTCGGTTGAGAATTTTTTCTTAATCCATAGAGCAACACAAGGTGTGACAGCACAAGGTAAAGATTATATGACATTATATCTACAAGATAAAAGTGGAGATATTGAAGCCAAACTATGGACAGTCACTAAAGATGACATGAAAATCCTAAAACCTGAAGTAATTGTATGGGTAAAAGGGGATGTTATTAACTATCGTGGCCGTAAACAAATGAAAGTCAATCAATTTCGATTAGCAACAGCTGAAGATGGAGTGAAGACACAAGACTTTGTAGATGGTGCACCACTTTCACCAAATGAAATTCAAGATGAATTATCTCATTTCATCCTAGAAATAGAAAATGCTCATTTACAGAGAATTACTCGTCATTTATTAAAAAAATATCAAGATAAATTCTTTACTTATCCTGCAGCAAGTTCACATCATCACAACTTTGTAGGAGGGCTAAGTTATCATGTGCTTACAATGTTGAAAATTGCCAAATCTTTATGTGATATTTATCCATTATTAAACAAAAGTTTGTTATATAGTGCGATTATATTGCATGATATAGGTAAAGTAAGAGAATTAAGTGGGCCAGTTGCTACTACATATACGGTAGAAGGAAATCTGCTTGGACATATATCGATTGCTAGTGATGAGGTAGCTGAAGCTGCCAAAGAACTAGGTATCGACAGTGAAGAAGTAATGTTACTACGCCATATGATTTTAGCTCATCATGGAAAAATGGAGTTTGGTTCTCCTAAATTGCCACACCTAAAAGAAGCAGAAATTTTATTCTTTATTGACAATATTGACGCAAAAATGAATATGTTTGATAAAGCATTTAAGAAAACAGAAAAAGGGCAATTTACTGAAAGAATATTCGGTATGGATAATCGTCAGTTTTATAATCCAGAGAAATTAGATTAATTTAAATAGACGAAAGAGAAGAGCAGGACAGAATTCATTTTGAATTCGCCCGTCTTACCCGGATCCTGAGCTTCAACTTTCTTTGGACCGTAGACTTTGTTTATAAAAGTCTCTATGTTGGGTCCATCAGTATTGAAAAATTTTTGGTACAAGTGTATCTTTAATTCAATCATTGCCTGCTAAAATATTAAAAATGCCTGAGACAACTCATAATGTCTCAGGCATTTTTTGATTTATGAAAATTATGAAGATAAACCTGCTGAAGATGAATTACTTTGTTGTTCTTTTAATTTTTCTGGATTAAGAATAGTGTCTTCTACAGATTTTTTAATATCACTATCTTTATAATCTACGTCGTATTCTTTTAATAAGTCTTTATAAGCATTAGTCAATAGTTTTGGATTTTTTTGAACTTTTTGTTCAATAATTTTGGTTTTCAATTGAGATTTTTGTTTATTAAAGTCATCTTCTTTATCAGCTTTGATAATATGATAGCCATATTCCGTTTTAACAACATCTGAAATTTGACCTTCTTTTAGTTTGAATAAAGCTTTATCAAAATTATCGACCATTTGTCCTTTAACTACGTAACTTAATGAGCCACCTTTTTTAGCTGTAGCAGAATCCATTGATTCTTTTTTAGCAATTTTATCAAATTTACTTGGGTTTTTTTCAACTTCTTTTTGAATTTCTTCAGCTTTTGCTTTCGCTTTTTTATCTGATAAGCCTTCTTTATCGCTATCAGATTTAACTTTAATTAAAATATGCGATGCTTTCTTAGTTTCATTTTTTATTTCTTTGTCAGAAACTTTGACTTTATCATTAAGTAATTGTTTTTGGTAGGTAGACAGTTTTTTCTGTTCTTTATAATCATCAAGTGACATACCTTGTTGTTTTAGCATACTTTCAAATTGATCTTTACCACCATATTGTTTTTCTTCTTTTTTAATATCATCATCGATACTCTTAGTATCAACTTTATCTTTATATTTATCAGCTAAAATTTTATTTAACTCAATACTAAATGATGTGCTAGCAATTTGATCTTTACCAATTTTATCCATAACATCTTTAACTGTTACATTACCAGCCTTTGAAGAAATTAATGTATTATCTTTAGAATCTGTAGAATGAGAACTACATCCTCCAAGTAATAAAGCACCTGCTGTAACAGGGACAATGAGTTTATTCATAATTTTCATAGTTGATAGCTCCTTTTTGTATGTTAACAAAGCTACTATAACATAATATAATTATTCCACCAATTAATAAAAGATGATTTACAACTAAAGTATTAGATAATTAAAATAAAAAATAGTCTACGACATCATACGTTGTCATAGACTACTTAATATATTCAAAATAACCAAGAAAATTTATTTCGATGATGAAAACTATTCTATTTATATATTAGAAATTTGAATGAAATGGCACTTTTGTTAGTAAATTGATACCCGTTTGGTGTTCTTCAACAAATTGCCCTTCTTTAGAAAAAAGAATAATTTTTAAGTATAAAAAATCCATAACTGATAAACCAAGATTTAAGGAAAGCAAGAACATAAAATAATGACCATAACTTGGAAAATGATAAGTCAGGAAAATTAAAATACTTGTAATTATTAAAAATGGCAAAATAAGATTAATACAAAAATAAAACTTACGTACAGGTGTATTAACATAAGTATTAAAATAAGGAAGCCATTTTTTCTTATTCAACTTATACAATCTAAACGCATGCATATATGGTAAAAAGAAGAATAAATGTATTGATTTGTGAATAGGATACATAAGAATGATAAATAATAGTAAAAGTAAAAAATATTTATCTGATAAAGGCGTTTTAACAAAATAATACATAATTTCATAGCTAATTAAAAACGCAATAATAGTTGTTACAATACTTAAAAAAGCAAGTCTTGGGACACCAAATCGCGCATGGATATCTATATGACGTTTACATAAAAACATAACTCCACCTCGAAATAGGTTGTTTAATATACGGTAGGTATTATCTAACTAACTTGCGTTATCGTCAAGACTATTTTTAATAGTGATTGTGATATAGAGGTGTGTGGTCATATTTAAAATTGTATATTAATAAAAAAAGCTATAAAGAAATCCATTAATGTAAATTTCTTTATAGCTAAATTCAACCTACTGTTAGTGCTCTATTTTTCATTATTATTATCTTTTGAAAATGTATTACTAATTTCTTCTCCACGATTTTGAAGATTCTCAATATGAGATTTTAATTTTTCAATATTAGGATTGATATCAGATTTAAAATCTCCAATTAAATTTTTAAATTCGCCAACGATATCGCTACCTTGTTGTACACTATCATTTTTCACTTGTTTACTATAATCAATAATATTATAGAAACTACGTTTAATTGTTTCGACTTCGCGTTCTAGTTCTGAGCGAGCACCAGCAGGAACTTTTTGTTCAGAGGCATTAGCATTATATTCTTGTTGGTCACGATTCATCCATGATACAGCAATACCAGAAGCAAGTCCTACACCAATACCAAATAATACACGTGTAACTTTCATTTTTTATTCTCCTCACTATTATGTCGTTAATAGAATAAATATTATCATTTTATTAAGTAAGTAACGATTCATTTAAACTACTCACTATAAATATGACATCGACACATTGATTTCATTTTATATTACCCGAAAATGATATTCAATATGCAGAATTATTCAAATTGAGCTTTAATTTGTTCAGCAATTTCTTTTTTTTGATTATCATTAATTTCTTTTTCATGTGTTTCCCATTGATAACCAAAACCATCAATATCGTTTTTATAACGCGGAAGGAAATGGAAATGTAAATGAAACACTGATTGATCAGCAAATTCTCCATTGTTTTGAATAATATTTAAACCATCAGGCTGAAATGCTTTTTTAATAGCATTAGCAACTTTAGGAATAGCTACTCCAATATGTTTCATTGTTTCTTCATCAGTTTCAAAAATATTTGGAGAAGCTTTTTTCGGAATTAAAAGTGTGTGTCCTTTAGTAACTTGAGAAATATCTAAAAATGCATAAACATAATCATTCTCATAAACCTTATAGCTTGGAATTTCACCTGTAAGTATCTTACCAAAAACAGTCTCAGACATAATTAAATGCACTCCTTTAACCTATTTTTATACACTATTATAACATTGTTATTTTAAAAATTCGTCATTGAGTTATAGTAAACTTTAGTAGTTATATAATGATTTTGGTACAATATAATTCATGGAGGTGCCTTAATGACAGTTAAAGTTGAACATTTAACAGGAGGATATGGTAAACGTCCTGTTATTGAAAATATAAATTTTGAATTAAAAAAAGGAGAAATTGTAGGGTTAATTGGTCTCAATGGCGCTGGAAAAAGTACTACAATTAAGCATATGCTCGGATTATTAACACCGATGGAAGGAACACTCTCGATTTCTGAAACTAATATTAATGACGATATTGAAATTTATCGTCGTAAACTATCATATATTCCTGAATCGCCAGTTATTTATGAAGAGTTAACATTAGAAGAACACATTGCCATGACTGCTATGGCTTATCAAATAAGTAAAGAAGAAGCAATGAAACGTGCGCGTCCTCTACTAAAGACATTTAGACTTGAAAATGAACTTAATATTTTTCCTAGTCATTTTTCAAAAGGAATGAAACAAAAAGTAATGATTATATGCGCATTTATTGTCAATCCTGAACTTTATATTATTGATGAACCGTTTCTTGGTTTAGATCCATTAGGGATACAATCAATGCTTGATTTGATGGTTGAGAAGAAAAACGAAGGACGTACAGTACTCATGAGTACCCATATTCTTGCAACTGCTGAAAGATATTGCGATCGATTCATTATTTTAGATAAAGGTAAAGTCGTTGCTTTTGGAAATTTAGAAGAATTACGTGAACAAACAGGTCTTAAAGATCAGACACTTGATGATATCTATATCCATGTTACGCAAGGTGGTCAAGCGACATGAATAATGAAGCTATAGCATTATTTAAACAACGTTATAATGCAATAAAAAAAGAAAAACATTATTATAATAAATTTATTTTTAATGGTCATTTTACTGTGTTCTTAGTTATTTTATTAGGAGCATTTATATTAGGATATGGTCAGTGGTTGCAACATATCCCCAAATATATTGATTATGCATTCTTTGTAAGTATTGCAATTGCTTTAACTTCTATTTTTCCTTTTCGAACATTTTTAAAAGATGCTGACAAGTTATTCTTGCTTCCTTTTGAAAAGAACATGGATGATTATATAAAACTTGGTGTAAGATATAGTTATTTTAATCGGATAATATTACAAATTGTGCTATTAATTGTGTTATTTCCTATTTTTTATAAGCTGAATCAACAATTAGTTGTACCTTATATTGTAATGAGTATGTTAGCACTTATTCATCCCGTCCTAGGATTACGTCTGAAATGGCAATGGTATCTTGCGAGATTGTCTCAATGGATTTTAAATGTATTAATATATTTACTTAATTTTATTACGTATTATCTCGTTTTAAGATACCAATTATATTTTGCTATCATATTAACAATTGTTTTATTTGGTATGGCGTATATTATACCTAAAATAAAGGGCCATATGTTATTTCCATGGGAACAGTTGATTTCAGTAGAAGAAAGACATCATACAAACTATTATAAATTTGTAAATATGTTTACTGATGTTAAACATTTAAAAGAAACTGCAGTAAGACGAAAATATTTAGATTTTCTTTTACCAACACCAAAAGGACGTCGTTTTAATTCGAATAATATGTATCTTTATTTATTTGTGAGAAGTTTTGTGAGAGGGAAGAATACATTAAGTATTATTCTTCGACTTGTGGTTATAGCACTAGTACTTATGATTTGGCTTTCTCATCCACTTGTTGCTATCATAATTGGCAGTTTATTTATGTATATTATTTTACTGCAAATGTCTCAATTTTATACACAACAAGCGTATGGATTATGGCCCCAGGTTTGGCCTGTATCAGATAGTGAAGTCATTAAGGGATATGAAAAATTTTTATATCGCCTTATGATTATTGTTGGTATTGTTTTCACAATGATATTTGTAGTTTTTTATACAAAATACTTCTTTTTTGCAATTGTATTCTTTATTGTAGGTTGGTTGACGATTAGAAGTACGATTAAAAAATTACAATATCAAGAAACTTTATTAAGAGATTGAAAAAGGGAACTTAAGATGTATAAAAACATTCTTAAGTTCCTTTTTATTTTAATCTTTAATCGGATATAAATATCTTTCAAAGTAGCTTGAATGTTGACTGCTTGAGCCAAAATAATGTCTCAATGCTTCTTTAGAGAAATAATCATTAAACATATCAGATGATTTGAAATCCTCGTATGTTTGACGATTAGCGAAGCCAAAATAAATCTTATAAGTAGTGCCTTCTTCTGGTCTTAAGAAATGATAACTTTTAAAACCAGCAAATTGACTGAAATCTAAATTTAAATTTGCAATATGTTTTTCTAGTTGATTGACATGGTCATCTGAACTTGGAATGAAGATAGCTGAATAGAAATGTTGATTATTAAGTTCATTTATTTCATTAATAACTTCATAAGTAGTAGGATGTTTAAGTACAGATTTAGCTTCGGTTTCTTCAATAATGACTGAAGAATCATTAGTTGAATAAATAAATAGATGATTTTCAGGATGATTTAAACGAATTTGATTTAAATAGCCATATGTTCCGTAAGTTGTATATATTTTCATAAGCCCTACCTCCTTTATTTATGTATATTATACGATTAAATGATAAGACTGGCTATGATAAATCATTTAAATGATTTATTTAAATAGTCTCACTTACTATTGAAAATTTAAAATAAAAAATAGTTGAAAGTGCTTTGTCATTTTTATGACATTTAATATTTTAGAAACGCGAAAATCTTTATGATGTGATATTATGAATAAGAATGATTTTAATTTAGGAGGATAAGATGGTGCATAAAAAAAATAATACAATTTTACAAACAATTAAAGGGGAATCAACCTCACACACACCTGTGTGGTTTATGCGCCAAGCTGGCAGATCGCAACCAGAATATCGCAAATTAAAAGAAAAATATTCACTTTTTGATATTACACATCAACCAGAACTTTGTGCATATGTAACGCATCTACCTGTTGATAATTACAATACTGACGCAGCAGTGTTATATAAAGACATTATGACACCACTTAAGCCAATCGGGGTAGATGTTGAAATTCAATCTGGTATAGGTCCTGTAATAAACAATCCTATTAAATCTGTAAAAGATGTAGAAAAATTAACTCAAATTGATCCAAAAAGAGATGTTCCTTATGTGCTTGAAACAATTAAAATTTTAACTGAAGAAAAATTAAAAGTGCCTTTAATTGGATTTACGGGTGCACCGTTTACGTTAGCATCTTATATGATTGAAGGTGGACCTTCTAAAAATTACACATTTACTAAGGCAATGATGTATGGCGATGAAGAAACCTGGTTTGCTTTAATGAATCATCTTGTAGATATTTCAATTAAATATGTAACGGCTCAAGTTGAGGCAGGTGCAGAATTAATTCAAATTTTTGATTCGTGGGTAGGTGCACTTAATGTACAGGATTATCGATATTATATTAAACCATTTATGGAGCGATTAATCCGTGGTATTAAAAAGACACACAATATCCCAGTGATACTATTTGGCGTAGGCGCTAGTCATCTCATTAATGAATGGAACGATTTGAACATAGATGTATTAGGGTTAGACTGGCGTACATCAATTCTGCAAGCAGATCAATTAGGTGTAGATAAAACATTGCAAGGTAATTTAGATCCTTCATTGTTACTAGCACCATGGGATGTATTAGAAAAAAGAGTTAAAGCAATTCTTGATGAAGGATTACAAAGAGGTAAACACATATTTAATTTAGGTCATGGCGTTTTCCCAGAAGTTCAACCAGATACACTTAAAAAAGTAACACGACTGGTTCATGATTACACACAAAAATAGAATTAGAATCATAAAAATTTATTTTTAAAAGGGAAGGTTTTAAGAATGACTAAAACAATAGGTTTATTAGTAATGGCATATGGTACGCCTTATAAAGAAAGTGACATTGAGCCATACTATACAGATATAAGACATGGTAAAAGACCGACTGATGAAGAACTTCAAGATTTAAAAAATCGATATGAATTTATAGGTGGACTTTCTCCACTTGCAGGTACGACAGATCGTCAAGCTGAGGCGCTTACAGTTGCTCTTAATAAAACGTATGATGATATAGAATTTAAATTATATTTAGGATTGAAGCATATTTCTCCTTATATTGAAGAAGCAGTCGAAAAAATGCATAATGATGGTATTACAGAGGCAGTTACAGTCGTATTAGCGCCACATTATTCAAGTTTTTCAGTTGGTTCATATAATAAACGTGCAAAAGAAGAAGCGGACAAATATGGCATACAACTTCATCATGTTGAACATTATTATCATCAACCTAAATTTATTGAATACTGGACGAATAAAGTAAATGAAACATTAGCTAAAATTCCAGAAGAAGAACATGATGAAACAATTTTAATTGTATCTGCGCACAGTTTACCTAAAGGATTAATAGAAAGAAATAATGATCCATATCCTAATGAAATTAAAGATACTATGAGTCGTTTAGAAGCTTCTACAAATATTAAACACGTAGCACAAGGATGGCAATCTGAAGGTAATACGGGTACGCCTTGGTTAGGACCAGATGTGCAAGATTTAACACGTAAATTGTATAATGAACATCATTATAAAAACTTTATTTATGCACCAGTTGGATTTGTTTGTGAACATCTTGAAGTACTTTACGATAACGATTATGAATGTAAAGTTGTTTGCGATGGCATAGGTGCGAATTACTACCGCCCAGAGATGCCTAATACAGATCCATTGTTTATAGGTGCAATTGTCGACGAAATAAAAACAGTTTTTTAAAAAGGAAGGGACAAAGTTGTGAGTAAAAAAGTTGCAATTATAGGTGCTGGAATTACAGGTCTAGCCAGTGCATATTATTTTAAACATTATAATAAAGACATAGATGTAACTATTTTTGAGGCAACTTCAAGACCTGGAGGTAAAATTCAAACTTATCGACGTGATGGTTATACTATTGAACTAGGTCCAGAATCCTATTTAGGTCGAAAAACGATTATGACAGATTTAGCAAAAGATATAGGTCTTGAAGATGATTTAATTACTAATCAAACAGGACAATCATACATTTTTGCTAAGAACCATTTGTATACTATTCCAGGCGGTTCAATTATGGGGATTCCAACAGATGTTAAGCCTTTCTTAAACACAAGCTTAATTTCAACGTTAGGCAAACTAAGAGCAGGATTAGATTTATTTATTCCGCCTATTAAAATAAAAGATGATATTTCGGTTGGTGAATTCTTTAGAAAACGTTTAGGTAATGAAATGCTCGAGAATTTAATTGAGCCTCTAATGGGAGGTATCTATGGAACAGATATTGATCAATTAAGTTTGATGAGTACATTCCCTGACTTTAAATATAAAGAAGAATCATATGGCAGTTTAATTAAAGGAATGAAACATGAAAAGCGCGAACGTACAAAAAAACGTCAGCTTTATCCTGGTGCGCCGAAAGGACAATTTAAACAATTTAGACATGGTTTAAGTTCATTTATTGAAGCACTTGCTAAAGATATTGAACAAAAGGGTGTAGACATCAAATATAATACTCCAGTAGAAGATATTCATATTCATGACGATAATTATGAGATTATTACAAATAATAGTCGAGACGCGTTTGATGGGTTACTTGTTACAACGCCACA
Organism: Staphylococcus sp. CoH_129_LAB_1; assembly: GCF_058191515.1. Taxonomy (NCBI): domain Bacteria; kingdom Bacillati; phylum Bacillota; class Bacilli; order Caryophanales; family Staphylococcaceae; genus Staphylococcus; species Staphylococcus sp. CoH_129_LAB_1. The sequence goes on from NZ_JBXWKZ010000029.1 coordinate 28,061, forward strand.
TCAAACATTTATGAAATGGTTTAATCATGATCCTGCATTTAAATATTTTAATACTATGGATTCAACAACTGTTGCGACAGTAGTTTTTGCATTTGATGAGAAAAATATCGAAAATACTTATAATGGTACTGGATTCGTAATTGCAAGAACAAGTCAAACTGATATTACTGCATGTACTTGGACGACTAAAAAATGGCCATTTACAACACCAAAAGGTAAAGTGTTATTGCGGGCGTATGTAGGAAAGCCTGGTGATTCTGTTGTAGACGACCATACTGATGAAGAAATTGCAAACATCGCACGTCGAGATTTGAGTAAAATGATGACATTTAAAGGTGCTCCAGATTTTACCATTGTGAATCGATTACCAAAGAGTATGCCACAGTATCATATTGGTCATATAACTCAAATTCGCAATATACAAAATCATGTAAAACGCCAATATAGAGGTTTACGAATCACAGGTGCGCCGTTTGAAGCGGTAGGGCTACCGGATTGTATACAACAAGGAAAAAATGCTGTTGAAGAATTATTAGATGAACTATAAGGTAAACATAATCTATAAGCACTTTTTAGAGGTTTTCATTCTCTTTGAAGTGCTTTATTTTACATAGATAATAATTAAAGGAGAAATGAATAAATGACAGATGTAATTATTGTACATTCACAAATAGGAAATGCATATAATCATTGGTATCAATGGTTAAAACATAACTTAGCTCTTGAAGGATATAATGTACAGTTATTTAATTTAGATAAGGATGATAACAAACAAATAGACACGTGGCTAAAGGCTATGAAACAACAAATTAAAATCAATCATCAAGATACGTATATTGTCACACATGGTTTTGGTTCTATCGCTGCTTTGAAATTTATTGAACAATTAGATTTAAAATATCCAATAGAAGGCTTTTTTAGTATTGCTGGATTTAAAGAAGATGCTCAAGATATTGATGAATCTGTTAATTTAGAAAATGTAACAATTGATTATGATAAAATTAAGAAAAAAGTTAAACACTTCTATGGTCTTGCATCTAAAAATGATAACCATGTTTCGTATAAGGAAACTGAAAAGTTATTACAAGCACTAGGAGGAGCAGTCCGAATTGTTGAAGAAGGAGGGCATTTCCTAGAAGAAGAAGGATTTGTTTCTTTCAGTGAATTACAAGAAAAAATACAAAAATATATGACACAATAGCTTTTAGAGTGAAAAAAGTATATGAAAAGTGATGTGAATTTATGAGGATTTATATCCAAATAATCCCATAAAATAAAATTTTTTATGTGTAGTGTTTTTTTGCACAAATTAATTTGTGATTTTTATTGACTATATAGATGTTAATATATATACTGATAAAGTATTGAAAAAAGCACAACTTAAAAAATAATTATCTCATAATTATTTGAATTTATGATTAAAGTATTGTAAAAATTATTTAAAAAAAGTGTTGACATTACGGTGGCTTAAATGATATATTAATAAAGTACTTGTTTGAAGTGCTAAATAATATTAGCGCGGGATGGAGCAGTTCGGTAGCTCGTCGGGCTCATAACCCGAAGGTCGGTGGTTCAAATCCGCCTCCCGCAATACATAGTTTTATAGGTCTCGTAGTGTAGCGGTTAACACGCCTGCCTGTCACGCAGGAGATCGCGGGTTCGATTCCCGTCGAGACCGCC
>NZ_JBXWKZ010000030.1:0-29124 GCF_058191515.1 Staphylococcus sp. CoH_129_LAB_1
TCATTTTGAGCTTCCTTTTTATTCTAATGTTTTTTTTCTTCGTATCTTTTCAAAATATAGCCACCACCAAGTAAGCCTATAGGTACTCCAATGAATGGCGTAACTATACCGCTTAGCACAGATACAATTAGTAATAGCATTATTCCATTAAACCAATTTACTTTTAAACTTAATAAATCATAATATGCTTGTTCAATAATTTCTTTAATATTCATTTTTCAACTTCCTTTCAATTTGTTTATTAAATTGTGTCTTTAATCATACGCTCTGAATGAATGAACGAAATGGCTGCAAATATAAGATATACAAGTGAATATACAATCATTACAATAACGATTGGAATCAGTGTATAGTTACCCATTAATGTCATAAAAGCATTTGCTGCAAAAAAAGCATGCAGCAAAGCAACTATCAATGGCAGACCGAAATTAAATGAAATCTTTAAGGTTAGTCCCTTTATCATATCCATGTGTGTAAAGCCAATACGACGAAGAATACGATAATTGTTTATTTCATCTTCAGTTTCGTCCATTTGTTTAATATAAATGATACAGCCAGCTGCAACTAAAAAGGCAAGACCTAAGAATGAAGTAACGAAGATAAGAATGCCATTACTTTCATTAATGTCGTTTTTATTTTTGCTTTTTAATGTAACGTTTGAATTTACTTTTTTAGCTAATGATTCAGCTTTTGAAAGATCACTATGATGCTTAATATTAAAGCCGTAATGATATGTGAGTTGGGATTTTGTTTTCAAAGCATCATAGTTTTCTGGACTTATTTTCAGTACTGGACCACCCATTGAGGTATCTGTTGGAATCACTTCATTATTGTCTTTTTTATCTACATGAAACGTTTTTACTTGCTGGCCTTTTATTTTTAAGTCTTTATTCGTTTTAACATCAAACATTGTTGAAAGAGGACCTTGTAAATTTGTAATTGTAGCGTGATCTCCTTTTATATGTTGATCTGCCATAATGGATATACTTGTATTTTGTATTGTATTACCAGTTTTACTTTTAAGAACATTGTTTTGAATGATTTTTGTGTTCGCATTTTCATACGTCTGTATAGTATATGGAATATGGTGCTGATTAAGTTGATGTTCAAATTGTTGTGCAGTCTGTGATTTTGTAAAGTTAATATCCTGTGGTGACGATGATTGAATAGCAAAGTTAGCATTTGCTTTACTAATTGCTCCAAAACACAATACAGTTACTGTGACTGCTGAAATGACTGTGATTATTGTTAATGACATCGCATTTTTCTTCATTCTATACATAATTGAAGAAGTAAAAATAACATCTGTAATGGATACGCGACCACGTTTTGATTTTTTTAACGATTTAAAGATGATAGAAACAGAACTTCTGAAAAATAAATATGCACCGACTACAGTTAAAAATAAAATAATGAGTGGTGATAATAGAGATAAAGTTAATTCTTGAAATTTTCCAAACATTTCTGTAGAGATATAATAACCAAGACTAATCATTACGATTCCGAGAATACCAGCAATATATTCTGGTATAGTGATTTTCGCTTTTACTGCTTCAGTCTTCATACTGTCTTTCATCATTGAAAGAATGGTTCTTCTTTTTAAAAATATAGCATCTTCTAGCATAATTAAAATGAATGCTAAAATCAGTAATAGAATCGTTTGAATTAAAGCCGCCATTTCAAATCCTATAGATGCATGAATGTGTAAATGCATCATTTTTATCAGTATTGAAAGTAATAATTTTGAACCAAAAATACCTATCAATACCCCAAGAATACCTGTACTAATAAATAATGCAATTTGTTCGATAGCGAGCATTCTAAGAATATTGCCACGTGTTAAACCAATGAGTTCAAATAATGCAAACTCATGCGTACGGCGTTTAATAAATAGATGATTGGCATACATTAAGAAAATGATAATTGTAATGAATAAAAAGATTGAACCAATTTTTGCACCTTGATTAATTATTTTTGAAGAACCACTATTGATGCTATGAGTATATTGCAAAGTGACAAAACTAAAGTATAAGAAAATACTTAAAATTAATGAACATAGGTATAACATATAGTGTTTGATGTTATGTGTTAAGTTCTTTAGCGTAATCTGATTAAACGTCATTTGCCACACCACCTAGAGTTGATTGTAGGTGAATAATATCTTGATAAAACTCAGATTTAGTCTTACTTTGTTGACGAATTTCTGAATAAATATCGCCATCTTTTAACATAATGACACGTTCTGCAAAACTTGCGGCTGACGGATCATGAGTAACCATAATAATTGTACTATTAAATTGTTTGTTCATCGTTTCTAGGCGGTGAAGTAAATCTTGTGCACTTTTGGAATCAAGTGCACCTGTGGGTTCATCTGCAAAGATAATGGATGGTTGATGTACAAAGGCACGTGCTGCAGCTGTACGTTGTTGTTGTCCTCCAGAAATGTCACTTGGGTATTTATCACTTAAATCATAAATACCAAGTGTCTCTGTGACGTCTTGATAGTTTTTTTCCATTTCATCTTTTTTCATTTTTTGGACAGATAATGGCAACATAATATTTTCTTTAACGGTTAAGGTAGGCAAAACACTATAATCTTGAAAAATAAAGCCTAGTTCTTTTTTTCGAAAGTGTGCTAATTTTTTATCAGATAACTGATTAATTTCATTTCCACTAATTTCTACAGTGCCACCAGAAATGCTATCAATTGAACTAATGACATTAAGGAGCGTAGTCTTACCAGAGCCAGAAGGTCCCATAATAGCTACAAACTCTCCTTTATCTACTGAAAAGTTAATATCATGTAGCGCTTTAAACTTCTGTTTATTTCCATAAACTTTAGATAAGTGGTTAACATTTAAAATAGGCATAAGCAATACTCCTTTAATTTTGTAATTGGTTCATAACTTTTTTAGGAATGTTAGACTTTTTGACTTCTTCATAAGAAAGAACCGTATGAGATTTTTCTTTGATAATAAGATAATGATGTGCTTTTAACTTTTTAGTGGCTGTATAGTGTACTTTCTTAGATGTTCCATCTTGTTGATAACCTGTTTGGTTGTAATGATAGATGTAAAAATCTTTATCAATTTTTTCTACTTTAGATGGTTTTTGAGTTTCAACATAATAGTTATACGTAGGAGCAACTGGATTTAATTTATTCCAATCATTTACAGATTGATTGTTAGGATGTTGATTTGAATAGGTATTTAATCCAAATAAACCACCTATAATCACTCCAATCAGTACAAGGATAGTTAAAATAGTTCTTAATAGAATTTTCAATTTCATCACTCCTTATCTCTATTACACTTCTTATTTTAAAAGTGTGAGTGAAGCGGTGCCTTTATCTAACCTTACAAAGTAGTCCTTGTATCTTACGAATGTGAAAGATTCAAATAAAAATCAGTCGTAAGAAGAATGAAACGTGTTTGAAAAGTGTGTATGATAAAGTAGGAGTATTAGGAAAAAGAAAAATGATAGGCGGGATGAAATGTGAAAAGAGAAATTATGGAGTGGTTTATAGCTATTGCGGCTGGATTACTAATTGTATTTGTTGTAACAAAATTTATTGGAGTGTCCTATACAGTATCTGGATCTTCAATGTATCCGACCTTTCAAGATCGTAATAAGGTGATTGTCAGTAAAATTTCTAAATCTATGAATCACATTGATAATGGGGATGTGGTTGTCTTTCATGAAGATTCAAAACGTGATTTTATTAAACGTGTGATTGGCACACCAGGAGATACGGTAGAATATAAGGGAGACCAATTATATGTAAATAATAAAAAAGTGTCTGAACCTTATTTAGATTACAATAAGAAACATAAAGAAGGTCAATACTTAACAGGTTCATTTAAATCTAGTCAAGTTAAAGGTTCAAATGGAGAAATGAAACTTCCTAAAGACAAATATTTAGTCTTAGGAGATAATAGACAAAATAGTATAGATAGCCGATTTGATGTTGTGGGTCTAGTAGATAAAAAACAACTTGTAGGTAAAGTCGTATGGAGATATTGGCCATTTAATGAATGGAAAACTAACTTTAATCCAGGTACATTTTAAAATAAAAGTCACAACGAATTTAGACAAATTGGTTGTGACTTTTTATTTTATATTAAGAACTGTCGATTTATACCATACAAACTAAGAAACTCATCTCTGAGATAATATGTGTCATTTTCTTTTTATTTTTTTTTAGATTGATACTGAATATATTCTTTCTTACGTTGATGGTCAGGTTGTAAGGTTAAACCTAAGAATTTCCGTTCTTGATTGGCATCTTTGAAAAATGAAATCATCATTAAAATAACAACAAAACTAAATGGTAATGCTGAAATAATAGCAGCTGATTGCAGAGCATCTAGACCTGTAGATCCACCAGATAATAAAAGTACATAGGCAATCGCTGATAACATCACGCCCCAGACAATTTTAACAAAACCGGATGGATTTAAACGACCAAATGACGTTTGCATACCTAATACAAATGTAGCTGAGTCTGCGGATGTAATAAAGAATGAGCCTACTAAGATAATAGCGATAAATGACAAAATTGTACCCATAGGCATTTCGTTGAAAATACCAAATAATTGTGTTTCAGGTGGCATACTAAAGATGTGTTTAGATTGCTTACCAATTTCAATACCAGTAATACCAAAGGCTGTAAACCATAGCATACTAATGATTGTAGGTACACCTAATACTGCTATAACGAATTCACGAATCGAACGGCCTTTTGAAATACGTGCAATGAAGATACCTACAAATGGTGACCAACTCATCCACCAACCCCAATAATAAATCGTCCATGATTGTAACCATTCATGTTTTTGTGAATTAAGTGGAGCAACATCGAAACTATTGAAAATAAGTGTATTTAGATATTCACCAATTGAAGAAGTGAACATATTCATAATTAAAATTGTAGGACCTACAATTATAATAATAATAAGTAACATCGCAGCTAAAAGCATATTTAAATTACTTAAATACTGAATACCTTTGCTTAAGCCACTCCAAGCACTAATTAAGAATAAAACTGTAACAATAAGAATAATAACACCTTGAATAAGTTTATTGTTTGGCACTCCAAATAAATAATTTAAACCACCGTTAATTTGCATGGCGCCAACACCAAGTGACACTGCAACCCCGATAATAGTAGCAAACACGGCTAAAACATCTACAACAGTACCTAATGGACCTTCTACTTTATTCCCGAGGATAGGACGTAATGTACGAGAAACGAGTCCTAAATCATTTTTTCTAAACTGTGTATATGCAAGAGCCAATGCAACAACACCGTAAACTGCCCAAGGATGTAGTCCATAATGTAAGAAACTTGAACGCATAGCTTCAGCTAGAGCAGCTTCTGTTTCTTTACTCGCTGTTGGTGGCGATAGATAATGTGAAATGGGCTCAGAAGATCCATAGAATACAAGTCCAATACCCATACCTGCACTAAATAGCATTGTTAGCCATGAAATAGTATTAAATTCTGGTTTATCATCAGGTTTTCCTAATTTAAGCTTTCCAATTGGATGAAAAATAAGTGTGATACAAAATATCAGAATAATACTAATAAGTAACATATAGTACCAACCGAATGTTTCTGTAATAAAACTTCCGATTGCTCCAGAAATTGAACCAAATTGATTAGGGAAGATAGCTCCAATAATTACCAGTAACCCTACAATAACTGAAGCAAAAATAAACACTTTTGAAAACTGTTTAGATTTGTTTTCCATGTATTTAACTCCTTTCAAATTTAATAAAACAGATGTATAAAAGATTAACATATATCGAATAAAGAACAATATAAAATTTTACAAATATTTAATAAATTCATATTTTTTAGCAAACTTAGCATATTAATATGTGTATAATTTATTGAATATTTTGAAAAAAGAAATAAAGTACTGTATATTTTTATTTATCAAATATATAAAGATATTAAACTGAAAATATTAGAGGAACGAGAAGCGGAACAATTATTTACGCTCGTGGATTCAAATCGTGACTACTTAGCAGAATTTCTACCAATCGTTGAATATACGAAGAAGATGGAAGATAGTAAACACTTTATCCATTTAGTGTTACAGCAATTTGCTCGTGGAGATGGATTTCCATATCCTCTTTAGTAGCGTTTTTTTCTTTTTGGTTCATTAATAATTATATAAGCGGGTGGGATAGTTATGATCTTTGGTTATCAAATAGATAAAGATATTAAAATAAAGATATTAGAAGAACGAGAAGCAGAGCAGTTATTTAAATTAGTAGATAGTAACCGCAAATATCTAGCGGAATTTTTACCTTTTGTCGAACATACAAAGAGGGTGGAAGATAGTAAACACTTTATCCATTCAGCTTTACAACAATTTATCGATGGTAATGGATTTCATTGTGGAATATGGAGTGATAAAGAACTGATTGGTGTTATTGGATTACATTATTTAGACTTAGTTAATAAACGTACCTCGATTGGTTATTACTTAGCTGAAGGTTTCCAAAAGAAAGGCATCATGACTAGATGCACTAAAGCACTTATTCAATATGTATATGAAGAATATGATATTAATCGAATCGAAATACAAATGTCTACCAAAAATAAGAAAAGCCGAGCTATACCAATAAGACTTGGATTCACACAAGAGGGCGTATTGAGAAGCGATGAACGTTTACAAGGGGAATTCTCAGATAGTTATGTGTATAGTCTGCTTAGAGAAGAATATGAAAATGGATATAAATAATAATACATCCTGATACTTAGACTCGTTTAAGTGCTTTAGTATCAGGATGTTATATATTATATAGGAAAGTGATAAATTTGATCGCTCATTATCAACATATCACTTATATTTAAGATGGTTTGATAGCGAATGCACGGACGGGGAAACCTGGTGCATCTTTCGGTTTGGGACTAATCGCATAAATGATTGCACCGCGCGTAGGCAATTGGTCTAGGTTTGTTAAGAGTTCAAGTTGGAAAGTATCTTGTCCAAGAATATAACGTTCTCCAACAATATCGCCATTTTTAGCAGTATCTACTGATGCATCTGTATCGAATGTTTCATGACCAATTGACTTTACGCCGCGTTCTTCGATTAAGAATTTTAAAGCATCCAGTCCCCAACCTGGTAAATGTTGGTTACCCTCAGCGTCTTTATTTTCGAATTGTTCAATATCAGGCCAACGTTGTGACCAATCTGTACGTAAAGCGACAAATGTACCTTCTTCAATGCGTCCATTCTCCGCTTCCCATTGTTCTAAATGTTGACGTGTCACAACAAAGTCAGCATTATCTTTCACTTCTTTTGAATAATCTAACACGATAAGTGGTAAGACTAATTCTTTTAAATCAAGATCCTCAAGATAACGTTTATTCTCTACAAAATGTATCGGTGCGTCAATATGTGTTCCGTATTGTGTAACGATATTCCAACGCTGTACATAAAAGCCATGTTCTTTGACTGTAAATAATGTGGATACTTGACCTTTTTCAAATTCACTGAAACGTGGAATGTCTGGATCAAAAGTATGGGTTAGATCTACCCATTCTGCTGTCTTTAATTGTTGCAACTGGTCCCATAATGGATAATTTGTCATGTATTTCACCTCGAAAGTCTAATATGAGAAAGGGAGAAAATTAAATTTCTCCCTCACATGCTTACCTATATCTTATGCGACAGGGTTACTTTTTTCTTCACGTTTTTTACGAACAGTATTTACAAGTACTGTTAAGGCATCTTTCACTTCATCTTCTTTACGTGTTTTTAGACCACAGTCAGGGTTAACCCAGAATAAAGAACGGTCGATTTGTTGTAAAGAACGATCAATTGCTGTTGCAATTTCTTCTTCAGTAGGAATACGTGGACTATGAATATCATATACGCCTAGTCCAATACCTAAATCATAGTTAATATCTTCAAAATCTTTGATTAAATCACCATGGCTACGTGATGTTTCAATTGAAATAACATCCGCATCTAATTCATGAATCGCATGAATGATTTGACCAAATTGAGAATAACACATATGTGTATGAATTTGTGTTTCATCTTGGACTGAAGACGTTGCAAGTTTAAATGAATTTACAGCATCAGCAAGATATTGTTCATGGTATTCAGAACGTAATGGTAAACCTTCACGTAATGCTGGTTCATCTACTTGAATCACTTTAATACCTGCTTCTTCAAGTGCTAATACTTCTTCGTCGATAGCTAAGGCAATTTGATCTTGAACTACTTTACGAGGAACATCTACACGTTCGAATGACCAGTTTAAAATAGTGACTGGGCCAGTTAACATACCTTTCACAGGTTTATCAGTTAAGCTTTGTGCATAAACAGTTTCTTTAACTGTTAAAGGTGCAGTCCATTTTACATCACCATAAATAACTGGTGGTTTTACAGCACGTGAACCATATGATTGAACCCATCCAAATTTTGTTACTAAGAAACCTTGAAGTTTTTCACCGAAGAATTCAACCATATCATTACGTTCGAATTCACCGTGTACAAGTACATCTAAGCCAATCTCTTCTTGGATTTTAATCCAACGTGCGATTTCATTTTCTAAGAAGTTGTTATACTCATCGTCTGAAATTCGATTATTTTTCCAGTCTGCACGGTATTTACGTACTTCTCTTGTTTGAGGGAATGAGCCGATTGTTGTTGTTGGTAAATCAGGTAAGTGTAAACGAGCGTCTTGTGCTTTTTTACGGTCTTTAAAAGCAGATTTACGACTTGTTGGTACGCTATCAAAATCATATTCAAGATTTTTGAATGATTGACTTTGGAATCGTTCATAGCGTGCTTTTAATTCGTCATATTTTTTGCTGTCGTTATTATTAAATAATCGACGTAATGCATCTAACTCATCTAATTTTTCAGTAGCAAAGCTTAGTCCTTCTTCGATTGATGTATCTAATGTTTCATCATCTAATGATACTGGAACATGTAATAATGAAGATGATGGTTGAATTACAATTGTTTTAGCATAAGGTTGTAATGTTTCGATTAATTCTTTTTTCGCTTCAATATCTGCAGCCCAAACATTACGTCCGTCGATAATACCTGCATATAATGTTTTAGATTTATCGAAATCTCCTGCTTTAATTTGTTCTAAGTTGTAACCATGATCATGAACAAAATCTAAACCAAGACCAGCAACTGGTAAACTACTTAAGAATTTTACATTAACACGTTCAAAATAAGTTTGAATAACTAATTTTTCTCCTAGATCAGCATCAGCAAAGTAGTCATATGCTTCTTTAGTTATATTTTCATAATTTTCACTTTCATCTGTGACAAGAACAGGCTCATCTACTTGAATATATTCAGCTCCTGCATCTACTAATGATTGTAGAACTTCTTTATATAATGGAAGTAATGTTTGAACTTTCTCTTCAAAAGATTGGCTACCACCTTTAGAAAGTTTCACAAAAGTGATTGGGCCTACAATGACAGGATGTGCATTTACATTAATTGATTTAGCATAGTTAAAACGTTCTAATAATACATTATGATTTACTTTAGGTTCAACGTTGTCCCATTCAGGAACGATGTAGTGATAGTTTGTGTTGAACCATTTAATTAATGCACTTGCAACATGTTCTTTATTACCACGTGCAATATCAAACAATAAATCATCATCTACTGTACGTCCTTGGAAACGTTCAGGAATAATGTTGAAAAGTAATGATGTATCAAGAATATGATCATATAATGAGAAATCGCCAACAGGTACACTGTCTAAGTTATAATTCTTTTGAAGTAATAAATTTTCTTTGTGTAAGTCTGTTAATGTTTGATCTAATTCAACTTTATCGATTTTTTTAGCCCAATAGCTTTCGATTGCTTTTTTCCATTCTCTTTTTCTACCTAATCTTGGGAATCCTAAATTTGAAGTTTTAATTGTTGTCATGATATTGCCTCCTTATTTTGGGTAATTGCTTTAGAATATGCTGCGAGCTCTAATGAATAATCAATACGTTGGAAAGGTGTAATGAGGTATAATCCATTAAAGTATTCGTGTACTGTATCAATTAATTCTTTAGAAAGTCTCAAACTTAATTCTTTTGTTTTCTCTTTATCATCTTTTACTGCTTTAAATTGATTTAATACGTCCTCAGACATTTTAATTCCAGGCACTTCGTTATGTAAGAAAAGTGCGTTATTGTAGCTTGCAATAGGCATGATACCGATAAAAATAGGGGTATCAAGATGTTTAGTTGCTTCATATACCTCTTTGATTTTTTCTTTACTATATACAGGTTGGGTAATAAAGTAACTCATACCCGCGGCTACTTTTTTCTCAAGGCGTTTAACTGCCCCGTCTAGTTTACGGACATTTGGATCGAACGCCCCGGCGATGTTAAAGTTAGTATGTTTCTTCAGCGCATCACCGTCAGTGTTAATACCTTGATTAAATCGTAATGCAAGTTCTGTAAGACCTTTTGAGTTAACGTCATACACATTCGTTGCGCCTGGTAAATGACCTACTTTTGAAGGGTCTCCTGTAATAGCTAAAATTTCACTTACACCGATCAGTGAAAGTCCAAGCAGATGTGATTGTAAACCAATTAAATTTCGATCTCGACATGTGATATGAACAAGAGGTTCGATATCATATCGTTGTTTTATTAAACTTGCAGCAGCGATATTGCTGATTCTTACAGTAGCGAGAGAATTATCTGCGAGCGTTACTGCATCGATATTTGCTTCATCTAGCTTACCTATATTTTCAAAGAACAACTCCGTATCGAGATGTTTTGGTGTATCTAATTCAACAATTACAGTAGGTCTTTGTTTTACTTTTGATGTTAAATTTTGTTTTAAAGTATGTTTTGTGTTTGCGTTAATTGTTCGATGAATTGGAATAACTTTTTTATTTTTAACTGGTTTTAAATCTTTTACTGATTCTTTAATGTAAGAGATATGTTCAGGTGTCGTGCCACAACAACCACCAATTAAGCGAACACCTTCATTAATTAACTCTTGTGCAACATCACCAAAGTATTTAGCATTGTCGCTATATTTGAATTCACTATTTTCAATATCAAGTAGACTCGCATTTGGATAACATGAAAGATATGCATGTTCTGGTAGTTCGATATGTGAGAATGAACGCTGCATATGATGTGGACCATGATGACAATTTAAGCCCACGACATTTGCTCCACATTCAACGAGTTGTTTTAACGCATCGTTAATTTCTGTACCATCAACTAGATAATTAGTATTGGAAGCGGTTAGTTGCGCGATAATTGGAATATCGTATTTTTGACGTGTCGCTGTAATTACACTAGTTAGTTCATCTAAATCATAGTAGGTTTCAAATAGTAAACCATCTACACCTTCTTCAATCAAAGTATCAATTTGATTGTCTGTATGATATTGAATAGTAGAAATTGATAAATCTTCTTGTTTTATCCCCCTAAAGCCACCTACCGTTCCAAGAATAAATGTATCTTTATTTGCTGCTCGCTTTGCAATTTGTACAGCTGCTTTATGAATTTCTTTCACTTTATGTTCTAAGCCAAATACTTTTAGCTTTTCAAAGTTAGCGCCATACGTATTTGTCTGAATGACATCAGCTCCTGCTTCTATATATGAACGATGGATACGTTCAACTTTATTGGGATGTGTAAGATTGTATGCTTCAGGACATGTATCTAAGCCCTCAGAATAGAGGATTGTTCCCATTGCTCCATCAGCTACTAAAACGTTGTTCTTCAAATGGTTCAATAATCGACTCATTAAATGCCTCCTTCAATGCGTAGTCAATATCAGCTATGAGTTCTTCAGGTTGTTCAAGACCTACGCTTAGACGGAATAGACCAAATGTAATGCCACGTTCGTTTCTTACATCTTCTGGAACAGCTGCGTGAGACATCGTCGCTGGATGTGAGAGGATAGTTTCTACCCCTCCTAAACTGACAGATACAAGTGGTAAAGTGAGTGTATCTACAAATGCTTGAGCTTTTGTTTCATCTTTTAGACGAAAGCCAATGACTGCGCCGCCACTTTTAGCTTGTGATAAATGTAAGTCACTATTTCCTGGATAATACACTTTAGCAACTTCATCTCTTTGACTTAAAAAGTCTACAAGTTTTTCAGCATTAGATGTAGATTGTCTAAAACGAACAGGTAATGTTTTTAAATGTTTGGCTAAAGTCCAACTATCATGTGCAGATAGGGCAGTTCCTGTACCATTTTGGAGTAGATAAAGTGCTTCAGCGACGTCTTTACGATTTGTAATAGCAGCGCCAGCAATAATGTCACTATGTCCACCTAAGAATTTTGTTGCTGAATGAACAACTATATCAGCGCCAAGTGCAAGGGGCGATTGGCCTAACGGAGTCATAAATGTATTATCTACTGCTAAAAGTAAATGATGTTTTTTAGCGATATAGGCAACTGCTTTAATATCAGTGATTTTAAAGCATGGATTCGATGGTGTTTCTATATAAATTAATTTTGTATTAGGCTGAATGGCCTGTTCAATTTCTTCAGGATGAGTAGCATTTACTGTCGTAAATTTAATATTAAAACGATTTAAAATACGTTCTGTTAGTCTAAATGTTCCGCCATATACATCATCTGGTAAAATGACATGATCATCAGTCTGTAATGTGAGTAATACAGCTGATATTGCTGCAATACCTGAAGCAAAAGCAAATCCATATTGACCGCCTTCAAGTTTAGCTAACTTTTCTTCTAATAATTGACGATTAGGATTGCCACTTCTGGCATAATCAAATTTTGCATTACCACCAAGTACTTTTTGATGGAAGGTTGAAGAATCATATAATGGTGGGTTTGCTGAATCGTAATCTACACCTCTATGTTCATCAAATATTACTTCTGTTTCTTTAGATAAGCTCATGAAATCACTCCTACTTTAGAATTTTCTAATGCTTGAATAATATCTGCTTCAATATCCTTATAGTCTTCAATACCAATGGATAAGCGAATTAAATGTTCATCAATACCTCGTTTATCTTTTTCATCATCTGGCATGTCGACGTGCGTTTGTGTATATGGGAAAGTAATAAAGGTTTCAGTTCCTCCTAAACTTTCTGCAAAAATACAAATTTCTAAATTTTCTAAAAATTTAGCTACGCTATAAGCCTTATTAAGACGTAAACTTAGCATACCTGTTTTTCCACTATAGAGTACTTCATCAATAGAATCGGATGTTTCACAACGTTTTGCGAGACGACGTGCATTGTCTTGAGATCGTTCTATTCTGAGATGTAGTGTTTTCAAACCTCTTTGGAGTAAGTAACAATCAAGTGGAGACAATGTGGCGCCAATCATATTGTGAAATTGTCCTAATTGTTCAGCAAGTGTGTCATCTTTAACTGTCACTACGCCTGCAAGTACATCGTTATGACCACCTATATATTTTGTAGCTGAGTGTAAAACAATGTCAGCACCTTGTTCCAAAGGTGTTGATAAGTATGGAGTTAAAAACGTGTTATCAATAATGGTTAATAGATGATGTTTTTTACTTAGAACATAATATGGTTCTACATCAATTTGAATCATTTGAGGATTCGAGATTGGTTCGATAAAGAGTGCTTTTGTATGTTTATTTATACTCTTTTCGACTTCTTCATAATTTAAAAAATCAACGTATTTAAAGTGAATACCGTATTGTTGTTCATAATAATCAAATAATCTAAATGTTCCTCCATATAAATCAAAAGCTACTAAAATTTCATCACCAGGTTTAAATAGGTTACAAATAAGTTGAACTGCTGCCATACCACTTGAAGTTGCAAATGAAGCTGTACCACCTTCTAATTTGGCAAATGCTTCTTCAAATGAAGAGCGGGTTGGATTTTTCGTTCGTGTGTAATCATATCCTGTAGACTGACCTAGGTGAGGATGTTGATATGCCGTCGATAAGTAAATTGGATTAGCAATTGCGCCAGTCAAATCCTTTGTTAATGAAATTTGTGCTAATTGAGTATCTTTCATTTCAAATCCTCCTATCATTTTCTAAATAAAAAAAGCTTCCGTCCTTTAAACCCGATATGTATCGGATGTAAAGGACGAAAGCTTGTTTCGTGGTACCACCTTTGTTTACTACTTTATTGCTAAAGTAACCTCAAACAGTACGCCATTATATTTTAGGAGTACTTGAAAAAGTGGCACACATTATCGTAAATGATCAGATATATCTGTAATAAAAAACTCATTTAACTTTTGAAGATAAATGAGTATTAACGATAATTTAGTGACGCCGGTGATTCCAGTACGCCATTAAACAATAAATGTTAATACTGTATCGCTATAACGGGCGAACCCGTTGATACCTCATATTGGCATCAACACTCAAAGGCCATTTTCAAACTTTCTTTCAATGTCTCTTCTCAGCTTACAAGACTCTCTGTATCTGCAGTGTAAGTTTTACTTTCCTTATTACCGTGTGTAATTTGTTTTTTTTAAGTTAATTCATAGCTTACAGGCATAAATTACATTTGTCAACAACTTTTCTGAAAATTATGATTAAATAATAAATTCAGAAAGTGCCTGAATGATTGATATATATACTTTCTATCTAGTAAATTTTTTTCTTAAAAAAGTTTATAAGACTTGTAGATATAACACGCTTTTTTTAAAATTAAGTAATGACTTTAAAGACAAGGGAGGACTATGCATGAACAACATTGAAGATCAACGTGTTCAATTAAATAATGATGAACACGTACAACATATTAAAATTGCAAGTATTAAAGTTAATCCCTATCAACCTAGAAAAACATTTGATGAGGAGAAACTTCAAGATTTAGCAGATTCTATAACAACTCATGGTATACTTCAACCTATTGTTTTAAGAAAAACGATCAATGGATATTATATCGTTGTAGGAGAACGACGTTTTCGAGCTTCTAAAATAGCTGGGTTAGAGGAAGTTCCAGCAATTGTAAAATCTCTTTCTGATTCTGACATGATGGAATTAGCCATTATAGAAAATTTACAAAGAGAAGATTTAAATGCAATTGAAGAAGCTGAAAGTTATCAACGATTAATGAATGATCTAGGTCTGACACAACAAAAAGTTGCTGAAAGGTTAGGAAAATCACGGCCTTACATTGCTAATATGCTAAGATTACTAAATTTACCAGCCGAAATTGCTAAACTTGTTAGAGAAAATCGCATGTCAGGTGCTCATGGCCGTACCTTACTTGCATTAAAAGACGTAGATACAATGAAACGTATAGGGAAACAAGCAATCAAAGAAGGATGGAGTGTACGTCATTTAGAGAAAGTTATTTCTGAAATTCAAGACGGAGGGCAGTCTAAAAAAGAGAAATTAAGTACTCCAAGTAAACCTAAATTTATACAGAAACAAGAACGTGCACTTAAGGAAAAATTTGGAACTAATATAGATATATCTGTATCTAAAAATGTTGGGAAAATTGTGTTTGAGTTTAAATCTGAAGCAGAATTTAGACGCCTTATAGATAAACTTAATGAATAATGAAATATAATGATAAATCGTTAGACTGATACAATTGTGAATGAATTTTTGTATAATGAATAAATTGAAAAAAATCTAATTGTAATTGAATAAGGAGGCGCTTAAATGAATCAGTTAAAAAATATCTTAACATCATTGTTTAAACCATTAACAGAGCCTGAAGTCTATACCAATCTAGCTACTAAATTGACTATGGTTATTATTTATATTTTAGTAGGGTTAATTGTTATTGGGATTGTAAATAAAGCTATCGAAGAAGCTTTTAAATTCCAAAATAAAAGTAGTCGAGGAAATAAAAAGCGTTCTAGAACACTCGTATCGCTTATCAAAAATGTAGTCAGATACATTGTGTGGTTTATTGTCCTCACAACCGTATTAAGTAAATTTGGCATTAGCGTGAATGGTATTATTGCCAGTGCCGGTGTTGTAGGTATCGCTGTTGGTTTTGGTGCTCAAACTATTGTTAAAGATATTATCACAGGATTTTTCATTATTTTTGAAAATCAATTTGATGTAGGTGATTATGTTAAAATTAATAGTAGTGGTACAACAGTTGCTGAAGGGACCGTGAAATCTATAGGTTTGAGGTCAACTCGTATCAATACAATTACTGGTGAATTAACCATTTTGCCAAACGGTAGTATGGGTGAAATTACTAATTACTCAATTACTAATGGCATGTCAATTGTAGAAATTCCAGTTTCAGTTGATGAAAATCTTGATAAAGTCGAAAAGAAATTAAATAAATTATTTACAACAATGCGTAGTAAATATTATTTATTTGTGACTGATCCAGTAGTTTTAGGTATCGATGGATTAGATGAAACAAAAGCGATTATAAGAATATCTGCTGAAACCATTCCTGGAGAAGGTGCTTCAGGTTCTAGAATTTTACGTAAAGAAATTCAAAAAATGTTTGTTCAAGAAGGTATTAAACTGCCACAGCCCATGTACGTAAGAAATACTGATAAACAAGATGCTTAATGAATGTTGGGGGTAATGTTGTGACACCAAAATATGGTATAAATGATATAGTAGAAATGAAAAAACAACATGCTTGTGGAACAAATCGATTTAAAATTATTCGTATGGGAGCAGATATACGAATTAAATGTGAAAATTGTCAAAGAAGTATTATGATTCCACGACAAGTGTTTGATAAAAAAATAAAAAAAATATTAGTATCTCATCAAGATACAGAAGGTTAGGAGAATGATTCATGGCTTTAACAGCAGGTATCGTAGGTTTACCTAATGTCGGTAAATCTACTCTATTTAATGCAATTACAAAAGCAGGTGCGCTTGCTGCGAACTATCCTTTCGCAACTATCGACCCGAATGTTGGAATTGTAGAAGTACCAGATACACGTTTAAATAAATTAACAGAAATGGTAGAACCTAAGAAAACCATACCTACAACTTTCGAATTTACAGATATTGCAGGTATCGTTAAAGGTGCCTCTAAGGGTGAAGGTTTAGGGAATAAATTTTTATCACATATCCGTGAAGTAGATGCTATTTGCCAGGTAGTTCGTGCTTTTGATGATGAAAATGTGACACACGTTGCTGGTCGTGTAAATCCATTAGATGACATTGAAGTAATTAATATGGAACTTGTTTTAGCTGATTTAGAATCAGTAGAGAAACGTTTACCTCGAATTGAAAAAATGGCACGTCAAAAAGATAAAACAGCAGAAATGGAATTTCGCATTTTATCTAGAATAAAAGAAGCTTTAGAAGAAGGAAATCCAGTTCGTAGTTTAGATTTCAATGAAGAAGACCAAAAATATGTGAATCAAGCTCAATTATTAACATCTAAAAAAATGTTATATATTGCAAATGTTGGTGAAGATGAAATTGGTGACGACGAAAATGATAAAGTAAAAACAATTCGTGACTATGCATCTAAAGAAGATTCTGAAGTTATTGTCATTAGTGCAAAAATCGAGGAAGAAATTGCGACACTTGATGATGAAGATAAAGAAATGTTTTTAGAAGATTTAGGTATTGAAGAACCAGGTCTAAATCGTCTTATCAGAACAACATATGAATTATTAGGATTATCTACTTACTTTACAGCGGGTGTTCAAGAAGTACGTGCTTGGACATTCAGACAAGGCATGACGGCACCACAGTGTGCAGGTATCATTCATACAGACTTTGAACGTGGTTTCATTCGTGCTGAAGTAACAAGTTATGACGACTATGTTGAACATGGTGGTGAACAAGGCGCGAAAGAAGCGGGTAAACAACGTTTAGAAGGTAAAGATTATATTATGCAAGATGGAGACATTGTTCACTTTAGATTTAATGTATAAGAAAAAAGCGTTACTTCTGTGCTATAGAAGTAACGCTTTTTTGATGTATAGAGATAGGTTATATCTTAAAAAAACGGTATAACTTTACTTGCTTTAATAATATCTTTGGTGCTAAAAAACTGTTTACCTTCTCCAGTATAAGCAGGCTCAAGAATCATATTGGCTTTTGCGCAATATAGCCATTCTGGATTGATACCGCAATTTAAGACTTCTTGAAATTCTTGAAAATCTTTATCCCAATCCAAATCTAATTGCATGTTTTACACCTCGAAGTCATTATAGAACTTCTCTTCCGCTTTGGAAAGGTATTTTTTTCGATTTTATTATGAATTAGCACAAAAATATGTAGCGATAGGAATAAAATAATTAGATGATTATTTATTGTAAAAAGTAATCAACTATGCTATAATTTTTGATTGTGAGTAATGAAAATTATTCCTTGCCTATTAATAAAATTTGATAGGCCGCATAGACCACAAGGAGGTGCAATTATAAAATGAGAACATATGAAATTATGTATGTCGTACGTCCTAACATTGAAGAAGATGCTAAAAAAGCAGTTGTTGAACGCTTTAACGGTATCTTAGCTTCAGAAGGATCAGAAGTTTTAGAAGAAAAAGACTGGGGTAAACGCCGTCTTGCTTATGAAATTGAAGATTTCAAAGAAGGTTTCTACTTCATCGTACGCATTAAAACAGATAATAATAGAGCTACAGACGAATTCCAACGTTTAGCTAAAATCAATGACGATATTATCCGTTATATCGTTATCCGTGAAGACCAAGATAAGTAATAATTAAATGGGGGCGTTGAAATGATAAATCGAGTTGTATTAGTAGGTCGTTTAACTAAGGATCCAGAATACAGAAGTACTCCCTCAGGCGTAAGTGTAGCGACATTTACTCTAGCAGTTAACCGTACTTTCACGAATGCTCAAGGGGAACGCGAAGCTGACTTTATTAATGTTGTTGTATTTAGAAGACAAGCAGAAAACGTAAATAACTATCTGTCAAAAGGTAGTCTAGCTGGCGTTGATGGTCGCATACAATCGCGCAGTTATGAAAATCAAGAAGGTCGTCGTATATTTGTTACTGAAGTTGTAGCGGATAGTGTTCAATTCCTTGAACCTAAAAATGCTCAAGGTGGACAACGTAATCAAGGAAACAATGATTTTCAAGATTATGGCCAAGGATTTGGTGGTTCACAATCAGGACAAAACACATCTTATAATAATAACAATCGTGCATCAAATAATAATCAATCAGATAATCCATTTGCAAATGCAAATGGCCCAATTGATATTAGTGATGATGACTTACCATTCTAATGAAAGAATGAGATTAAAATTATAAAAGGAGGTAATTAACCATGGCAGGTGGACCTAGAAGAGGCGGACGTCGTCGTAAAAAAGTATGCTATTTCACAGCAAATGGTATTACACATATTGACTATAAAGACACTGAATTATTAAAACGTTTTATCTCAGAACGCGGTAAAATTTTACCACGTCGTGTAACTGGTACTTCAGCTAAATATCAACGTATGTTGACTACAGCTATTAAACGTGCTCGTCATATGGCTTTATTACCATATGTTAAAGATGAAAACTAATATATAATTAGTGTTAAACCTCGTAAGCTTAAGACTTACGGGGTTATTTTTATATTTCAGTAATAAAACGGTAAAATAAAAATTTGATTATCAAAAAGTAATAAATTTAAAATATGTTGTGTAATATCGTTAATAATTTTAATTTAAAATGTTATCATTTAAATAGAATACATAAGGAGTTTTGATAATGAGAGGAAAATATTTATTAGCAGGTATTACAGTATCAACTTTACTTTTGGGAGCATGTGATTTAAACATTCATTTACCTGGTGGAAATAATGATGAATCAGAAAATTCTGAAACAAATAAGGAAAAAAATAAAAATAATAATGATACTACAACATCTAACGATTCAAAGAAGAAGAATGATTCAAATGACTCAAATACTAACGATGAGCCCATTGATAATACTTCAAGTGTAGATTCCTCGGATACACAAGACAAAAACGATAACGATAATATTAATAATAACAATACCGAAGATGATTCATCAACTGATAATAATACGGGTGAAGAGCAATCATCTTCTCAAGATAATGATACGCAAGCTCAAAATGACCCAAGCGCTATCCAAGATGAGGAAAATTCGAATGAAGATAATCAATCTAGCGATGCTCAGTCAGACTCAGTTGACACATCAAGCGATGACCTTACTCCTAATCAAGCTGAAGATGTTGTTTATGATTGGTATAAAAATCAAGGCTATGGCAATCGTTTAAGAAATGAATTTAAATATAATCCTAGTAAAAGCACTGATGATATGTATTATATAGACTATGCAGCAAGTGATGCATATGGTACTGGAACACCTTATGTAGCTATTGTAGATAAACATACAGGTAGTATCGTTGATAATTATAATAATATGACAGATGAAGAAAAAGCTAAGAGAAAGCAAATGAATGAAAGTAGATTAGAACAAAGTAATCGACAACGAAATAATAATAATGTTCAAAATAGTGAAATGAAGAGTGATAATGAAGCACAAAATGTATCTTCTAATGAAGAAGAACAAAATAATATGCAATCTGATACTCAAATAGATGATGAGTCGTCTAATCAATCCGAGAACAACCATTTAACCTCAACAGATACTTCTACACAAAATAAAGAAGAACCCACAACTTCCCAAACAGATAACAATGAACAAGCACAACAAAATAATGAAGGTACAGATACTAAAGAATAAAAATAAGGGAACAAGACACTGTATTCAAATGAATAGTCTTGTTCCCTTAAAGTTGTTTATAATCGAATCTCTAGATTGTCAAATTGTTGTTGATATTCTTTATACTTACTTTTAACTAGAACTTGATAAGATGTATCGAAATAATCAGCAAGAATCATCGCATCTTTAAACTTTGGTTCATGTTGATGATCTTCCTATTCATATAATTGATGTGGCTCGTAATGTGTGCCAAATCTTTTGTTTAAAATTTCAGTTAGTTCTTTATGTGAAAATAGGTAATATTTTTACTAGTTATACATTTTTCAGCACTAATTGAATAAATATTGATATTAAAATATGTGAATATTATTTAGTTGATTTCGTTATAAAACATAAATTTTTTTAAATATGTATGTTTATAAATATTAAGTAAGTGGTAAGTATAAGGAGCAAACAAAAAATATAAGGAGTAATCTAACTATGAGCTTTATTATTATGATAATAGTTGGTGGATTAATCGGTTGGATTGCTGGCATGATTATGGGTAAAGATATCCCTGGTGGTATCTTAGGTAATATTATTGCTGGTTTAATCGGTTCATTCATTGGTAGTAGATTGTTAGGTACTTGGGGTCCTGTATGGGGCGGAGTACCAATTTTCCCAGCATTAATCGGTGCAATTATTCTTATTTTCATTGTTTCTTTAATCTTAAAAGCAATCAAAAAATAAGAATAGTTATTTAGAAAGAGCCTAAGACATAATTAAATGTCTTAGGCATTTTTTATATATTGAATTCACAAAAAGAGGGTGACGTCGGGTTAAGGCGTCACCCAGGAGTATTATGTTCATGAATATAAAAGACTTGTAGTTATTTAATAACTACATATTGATAGTATCATGCAATATAAATAATGACAATCATAAAATCTTAAATTATTTAAAAAATATAATTTGTATTATTAGTCAACTTTATTCATTTTCATTCGTTTAATATTTAGTATAATAGGTTGAAAAGGGAGATAAAATATAACATGAATTTATATCTTGTTCGACATGGAGAATCGCAATCTAATTACGATAATAAATACAATCGAGCATACTATTGTGGTCAGTTAGATGTTCCTTTAACTGAAAAGGGTATTGAAAGTGCAAAAAACTTAAAAACGTATTTTTATAATATAACAGTTGATAACGTGTATGTATCAGATTTAACAAGAACGAAAGAAACATATCAATATATATTCCCTTATAATGTTCCAACTACATTTACCTCGTTATTACGTGAACGTTCATTAGGTATTTTTGAAGGTCAATTTAAAGATAAACTCATGAAGAATAGTATATATCATCGTTACTTTCATGATTCAAACTATAAAGATTTTCGACACAGTTTTATTCAAAACGCGCCTGAAGGGGAAAGTTATAATGATGTTTATCTTAGAGTGACGCAATTTTTTGAAATGATTCAACTTCAAGAAGATAAAACAATAGTCATTATCGCACATCAGGTGGTGATACGCTGTATTATGGTTTACTTTGGGTATATAGATAAAGAAAAAGCGTTAACTAAAATAATTGAAAATTGTAAACCATATCTTATTAAGGTATAAAAAAGCTCCCTTCAATGTTTTCATTTTTTAATGTCTACTTTGAAGGGAGTATATCACTTATCGTCTCAGTTTTTTATTTATTGGAAATCATTGTTAACAGAGTGAGAGAATATATTCAATACGAATTCTGTCCCTTTTCTTATTTTATTTATCAAAAACGTCTGTTGTGATACCTTTCTTATTTAAGAAAGCTTTGATTTTATCTTGTTGCTTCCCATTCACGTCTCCAGCATAATGAGTAGGAACATCTACCACGTTAATTGTATTTTGAGGTTGGTAATTTAGTTGCTCGATACTTTCATCAACATTTGCAATTGTACTATTTAAGGCATGAAAGTATTTAATAATACGATTTACATTATCTTTATAGCCGTCTGGCAATGTATTATTTTCGACGTATTTTTTAAAGTGTAAATCATTTTTAACAGCAATATTAGATAAATCACTAAGTTTTTTAGCCTGTTTATCAGTGATTTTTGTTTGCCCTGAACTTTGACGATCGATGTGACTTTGCATAATATATTTATTATCTAAAATGTCGCTATTAACATCTAGATATTTTTTGATTGCTTTGTTCGTTTCATCTTCAGTAAGTTTTTGATGTGATGTATTCGATGTGAAAATATCATTTTCAGTTAAGCTTTTAGCATGTTTCGGTGCATTAACGCCGTTACTTTGATTATGATTGTCATCATTATTATCATTATTAGGCGCACAAGCACTTAATATTAATAATAATGTTAAAAAACTACTAATAATCATACTCTTTTTCATAGATTTCAATAATCTCCTTTATTAGTAAACGTTTCTATTTAAGCATAATAATAGAGTATCACTTATAGAAACAGAATTGAATGTTTAAGACTTAAAATTAATATAAATCTATGAACAAATTGTGGCAATAAACATAAAAAAAGTAAATTAAAAAGCAGAGACGTTAATAAAACGACTCTGCTTAAAATGAAGATATTTAATAGGTTAAGTTTCTAAGTCTTAGTTTCATACAAAAAGTTAAACTATAAATTAATTTCTAATGATATAATCAAATGCACTCAATGCCGCGTTAGCACCTGAACCCATTGATATAATGATTTGTTTATATTTTTGATCAGTAACGTCACCAGCAGCAAAAATGCCAGGAACGTTTGTGTTATTTTCGCGATCCACAACGACTTCTCCGCGTTTATTTAATTCTACTGCGTCACCAATCCATTTTGTATTTGGCACAAGGCCAATTTGTACGAAGATACCATCTAAGCTTAATTCTTTCATTTCCCCAGATGACATATCTTCATAGCTTAAACCAGTAACATGATTTTCACCTAGAACTTCAGCAGTTCTAGCATTTGTGTGAATCTCAACATTCGGTAAAGAACGTAAACGCTCTTGTAATACTGTATCCGCTTTTAGTTCTGGAGCGAATTCAAATAATGAAACATGTTTAACTATTCCTGCTAAATCGATGGCTGCTTCAACACCTGAATTACCACCGCCGATAACTGCAACGTTTTTATTTTCAAATAAAGGTCCATCACAGTGAGGGCAGAATGCAACGCCTTTATTGATTAAACGATCTTCGCCAGGAATATTTAATTTACGCCAACTTGCACCAGTTGAAATAATAGCAGTTTTACTTTCAAGAACTGCATCATTTTCTAAAGTTACTCGGATAGCTTTATCAGTTTTTTCAATTTTAGTTGCACGAATACCAGTCATAGCATCAATATCATATTCTTCGATATGTGCAGCTAAATTAGAAGAGAATTCTGAACCAGTGGTTTGTTTAACAGTAATAAAGTTTTCGATACCAGCTGTATCGTTAACTTGGCCACCAATTCTATCTGCGACAATACCAGTGCGTAAACCTTTACGAGCAGTATAAATTGCAGCACTACCACTTGCTGGCCCACCACCGATGATTAATACATCGTATGGATCTTTATCTTCGTATTCTGAAGCATCTTGTGTACTGCCAAGTTTTGATAAAATATCAGAAATTGTCATACGACCATTACCGAATTCTTCACCATCTAAAAATACAGCAGGGACTGCCATGATATCCTTAGATTCTTCGCGGAATACAGCACCATCAATCATTGTATGAGTGATATTTGGATTAATTACACTCATTAAGTTTAATGCTTGAACTACATCTGGACATTTTTGACAAGTTAAACTTACATAAGTTTCAAAATTGTAGTTACCTTCAAGACCTTTAATTTGATCAATGATTGATTGTTTTTCTTTAGGCGCACGACCACTTACTTGTAAAATGGCAAGCACAAGTGAGTTAAACTCATGACCTAAGGGAATACCAGCAAATGTGATACCAGTATCTTCTTCAGGTTTACTTACTTGAAAACTTGGTGTGCGTTTTAATTCTTTTTCAACGATTGTAATATGATCTGTCATCTCAGCGATTTCATCTAATAAATCTTTTAGTTCTTTAGATTTATCATCAGAGCCAATACTTGCTCTAAATTCTACATCGCCTTCCATAAGTTGCAATAATTGTTGTAATTGTTGTTTTAAATCAGCATTAAGCATACTTAAATGCCTCCTTAAATTTTACCCACTAAGTCTAATCCTGGTTGTAATGATTCAGAACCTTCTTCCCATTTTGCTGGGCAAACTTCACCTGGATGTTGACGTACGTATTGTGCGGCTTTGATTTTATTTACTAATGTACTTGCATCACGGCCAATACCATCTGCATTAATTTCTGCTGCTTGAACTACACCATCAGGGTCAACGATAAATGTACCACGTTGTGCCAAACCAGCTTCTTCATCTAATACATCGAAGTTACGAGTGATGATTTGAGAAGGGTCACCAATCATAGTGTATTGGATTTTGCTGATTGCGTCTGAATGATCGTGCCAAGCTTTGTGTACGAAATGAGTATCAGTTGAAACTGAAAATACATTAACACCTAAATCTTGTAATTGGCTATATTGGTTTTGTAAATCTTCTAATTCAGTTGGACATACGAAAGAGAAGTCAGCTGGATAGAAGCAAACAACGCTCCAAGAACCTTTTAAATCATCTTGGCTTACTTCTTTGAATTCATCATTTTTAGGATCATATGCTTGAGCTGTGAAAGGTAAGATTTCTTTATTGATTAAAGACATAACTTAAATTCCTCCTGATTTATCGAATATTAATTAGAATTACATAATAATCATTGCTTATTTATAATAATTCTAATCTCTTGATTCATATTATTACATGTAGATTTTATTTCGTCAACATAATACACTTAAAAGTAAGAAAAACAATATGAAGCACTGATATAACAAGGTTTATATAAAATATATTAGCTTTTTTAAGATATTGTGAGGTTTATTTTTTTTAAATAAAAAATGTAAATTGTAAATAAACATACATCTTTTTTGATTAAGTTTATTCTCAACTAAATGAAAGTATTTGATAATGAAAGTCTAAAAAATAGATTAAAACTCTCTTCAAGTCACGCTATGAAACGTATCATTTTGAAGAGAGTATCGAATATGTTCAATATTATTTTATTAAAATCAGTCTTTGACTTCTACTTTTACGCTTCCTACATTCTCATATTTAGCAATATAAGTACCTTTTTCTAAATGTAGTGGTGAAATAAATGTACCTGAAGAAATAAATTGACCTTTTTTTAAACATTTTCCGTGTGAATGTAATTTTTTATTTAACCATTTTATTGATTCAATAGGATTTCCGAGTACGTCGCTAGAGTGTCCTGTTTCAATTTCTTGATCATTTTTAAATAATTTTAAGTTGATATCAGCAAATGATTTGTAATCAAGAGGTGTCACTCTTTTTCCAACTACAATTAAACCTGTTGCAGTATTATCTGAAATTAAATCTGATAAAGTAAAGTTAGGGAACCAATCTTTATATCGCGCGTCAGGAATTTCAATGCCTGGAGCTACTTTTATGCTTTCTAAGATGGTTTGAACATCTGCATTCTCTGGTAAGTCTGCAGTTAATTCAAAAATAAGTTCAGGTTCAAGTAATGGATCAAATAATGTTGATAATGATATAGAATTACCACCTTCGACCACTTGAGTAGATAAAATAGTACCGTATGCAGGCTCATTTGTATTAGCAATGGCTTGAGTAGCTTCACTTGTCATACTTACTTTGTAACCATTAACTTCTGATTTTTGCTTGGTTTTTAATTGATTAATGAGATCATCCTGCGTGTGATAGGCTTCTACTTCATTTAGTTCAAAAGAGGAACTGATAAAATCAATCGGTTTTTTTGATATAAAAGCTTGATATAAGGCTGTTGAAACTTCTTCGTTAGCGTGAGGCATAGTATCTCTCCTTTGATATCTGAAAATTGTCATTATTATGATAACTTTAATTTGTTTAGCATGCAAATCTTAATTTAAAATAAAGGGCAATTTTGAAGAAAATTAAAACATAAATTGTTAACATATATTAAGTAATTAAAAAAGGAGTGGACTTAATGTCAGATTATGTTTACGAATTAGCTAAAAAGCATCATTCAGTTCGAAAATTTAAAAATCAACCTTTAAGTGAAGATATTGTTAGAAAGTTAGTTGAAGCAGGGCAAAGTGCTTCAACATCTAGTTATTTACAAACGTATTCTATTATTGGAGTAGAAGATCCAGAAATTAAAGCACAGCTAAAAGAAGTATCAGGCCAACACTATGTAGTAGACAATGGTTATTTATTTGTATTTGTTTTGGATTACTATCGTCATAGTCTTATTAATGAAGATGTGGAACAACCTATGGAGACGTCATTTGAATCAGCTGAAGGCTTGCTCGTTGGTGCCATTGATGTTGCATTAGTATCAGAAAATATTGCTTTAGCAGCTGAAGATATGGGCTATGGCATTGTATACTTAGGTTCGCTTCGCAATGATGTTGGACGTGTACGTGAGATTTTAGACTTACCTGAATATGCCTTCCCTTTATTTGGTATGGCTGTAGGGGAGCCAGCTGAGGATGAAAATGGATCACCAAAACCACGTTTACCTTTTGAACATATCTTCCATAAAAATGTCTATAATAGCAATAAAGCACAACAAAAAGAAACATTAAATGCTTATGATCAAATGGTTAGTAACTATTATAAAGAACGTACAAATGGTGTAAGAAATGAAACTTGGTCTCAACAAGTTGCTGGATTTTTAAGTGGGAAAGCACGATTAGATATGTTAGAGCAATTAAATAAATCTGGACTAATGAAAAGATAAAATAAAACCAAAAAGAGAGAAGATTGGAAATAGCATTGATACAAGAACGTTTTTAATTCCGTCCGGTATCGATTGACAACATATTAAGAAATGCCTGGGACGTGATTAGTTGTCCCAGGCATTTCTCTTTGTTTTATGATTCTGAGGATAATTCTCCATAGTGATTAGAATTAAATTTTTCTTTATCTAAATTGCCTGTTAATCGAGCAGTGCCAGTACCAGCTAACATTGAATCATTTACATTTAGAGCAGTACGGCCCATGTCAATAATTGGTTCAATAGAAATTAATACACCGGCTAACGCTACTGGTAAATTTAAAGTTGATAATACAAGAATTGAAGCGAAAGTTGCACCGCCACCAACACCAGCTACACCAAATGAACTGATAACTACAACGCCAATTAGTGTAAGAATGAATGGTATATCTATGTCAACATGAGCAACAGGAGCAACCATAATAGCAAGCATTGCTGGATAAATACCAGCACATCCATTTTGGCCAATAGACAAACCGAATGAAGCAGAGAAGTTTGCAATACCTTCAGGTACTCCTAAACGTTGCGTTTGAGTTTGCACATTTAAAGGAAGCGATCCTGCGCTTGAACGTGATGTAAATGCAAAAATGAGTACTTCAAGTGTTTTCTTGACATAACGAATAGGATTGATTCCCATCATCGCTAAAATAATTAAATGAATACCATACATTGTAAGTAAAGCTGCATAAGATGCAATCATGAATTTACCTAATGTCCAAATTGCTGCAAAATCACTTGTAGCAATTGTAGAAGCCATAATTGCGATAATTCCATAAGGAGTTAATCTTAAAACAAAAGTAACAATTGACATGATGAGTGCGTAGATAGCATCAATGCCACGTTTTAATAAACTCCCATTCTCAGGCTGTTTACGTGCAACACGTAAATATGCAAATCCTACAAAAATAGCAAATATTACTACTGCAATAGTTGAAGTTGTTCTCTGACCAGTAAAATCTAAGAAAGGATTACTTGGTAATAACTCAAGAATTTGTTGTGGTAGTGTATTCGCTGTAAGATGTTTCGCTTCACTACTAATCTCGTTACCTCGTGCATGTTCTGCACTACCTAAATCGATACTTGAAGCATCAAGACCAAATACAATGGCATAAAAAATACCTACAATGGCTGCAATAGCGACAGTACCAATTAGAAACATAAAAATATAAGAACCTATCTTAGCAAATTTATCACCAATCTGTATTTTACTAAATGCTGAAACAATAGAAATAAATATAAGAGGCATAACAATCATTTGTAATAATGTCACATAGCCATCGCCAACGATGCTAAACCAATCAGTTGTAGTTTCAAGTACTTTAGAATTAACACCATAAATAAGATGTAGAATTACTCCATATATAATGCCTAATCCTAGAGCTGTAAATACTCGTTTGGGGAATGATACATGTTTTTTAGACATAATGAATAGACCGATAATGAAAATAACCATTACGACAATATTAATAACTGAAAATAACGTTCCCATATAATGAATCTCCTTTTATTAATTTAAATCCGACACATTTAATAAGGATAGTATTAAATATATAATAATTCAATACTTTAAATAAAATAGTTAATTCAATATTTTTACATATTAATAGTGAATAGATACTAATAAATATTAAAACAAAAAAAGAGGACCGAAGTATTT
>NZ_JBXWKZ010000031.1:0-28106 GCF_058191515.1 Staphylococcus sp. CoH_129_LAB_1
TAAAAAAGACAATTTCTATATTATTTCAATAGAAATTGTCTTTTTTCACTTATCCAGATACTTTATGTCCCGAACTCAATAATAATTACTTCATTTATGTATTTATTAAGATGAAAGCAAAAAAGTGGACTAGTCCAGCATTAGAAAGTTATTCCCTTTCTATTTTCATGAATAAACTTTCAAATCCACCAATATAAACATAAGACTTATATTTTTCTATAGATGTATGCTTAGGAGATACGTCTATACTTCGAGTTGATGTTTTTTATTAATTCAAACTGTACTACCTTATAACGTACTTTAAATTGTACAATAGTGGTGTAATGATACATATATAAATAACCATATAAGTATAAATGTATATAACATGGTATTTACAAATCTTTTTTCATCGTGGCTACTGTCTTATAAACGTCGCTCTTTTTAATATATTTTTATAAATATTTTTAAAATCTTTTTAGGGATTGTTTTATACTTAGAGAGACAATGGATTCAAGGTGTTAAAGGGAGTAGTTTTGCCACATAAAAGGAGTAGTTTTGCCACATAAAAGGAGTAGTTTTGCCACATAAAAGGAGTAGTTTTGCCACATAAAAGGAGTAGTTTAAATATCATCACTCCTTTTATTCATTGACGCCGCTATAAAAGTGTTTTATGCTTATATTCAATTGGTATAAGGGAGTATTCATTTTTTTAGTACTCCTTTATATGATGCAGTTACTGTTGGAGTGATGATAAAATGTCTGGTGAAACAGTTGTATATAAAAATGATCTAAACCTTGTCCCATTAAGAAAATTTACAAGCATAGAAATTAATTTGTTTTTTGCGATGTGCAATAAGTTAAAAGAACAAGACACCTATACGTTACATCTGACTTTTGATGAATTAAAAGAATTAAGTAACTATAATCCTAAAACGCGTAATATTAATAGATTTGTGAAAGATTTGGATGATGTATACAAAAAAATGTTGGAATTAACAATTAAGTATGAAGATGATGATATCATAGAGCGCTTTGTATTGTTTAATCATTATAGAATTCATAAAAAGGAACAATATTTAGAGATTTCAACATCCCCTAATCTAAAGCATATACTTAATTCAATTACGAATAATTTTACAAAATTTGAACTAGAAGAAATGACGACGCTTAAATCAACGTATTCTAAAAACATGTTTAGAATACTTAAGCAGTTTAAACATACAGGTTATTTAAAAATGAAAATAAATGATTTTAGAGAGCGATTAGATATTCCAACATCGTATAGAATGACCGATATTAATAAGAATGTATTAAAACCTATTATTAACGAACTCAGTCATATTTTTAAAGCGTTAAAGATACATAAAGTTAGAGCAAAAAAGGGACGTAAAATAGAATATCTAGAATTTATATTCGAACCTGAAAATCGTATTTATAATAAAAAGTATGCTAAAAGTAAAAATACAGTGGGTTCAAAACAATATATTAGTAGAGAAAAAACACCACAATGGTTAGAAAATCATACATATAATAAAGAAGGTAAAATTGACATAGATCCTCAATTCGAAAAGGATCGGGAAGCTTTTTTAAAACAACTTAAAATTGATTGGGATGAGTAACATTTATGATAGGACCTGTAGAGCCATACAATGTGTGAAAGGTGTGGCGAAAGAGGGGCATTAGGGAATGGTAAAAGATTACCTATAAGCACTAATTATGTTAACTAAGAGAAGAGGGCTTAAACATTGTTAAATCAACGTTTAAGCGTTATTATTATTGGAAATATTTAGAGCCATTACAAAAAGCTAAGGAATGGAACGGACCATATATCGAAGAAGAAAAATTTACGTTCAGTGAATTTAAAAATTAAATATAAAGAAACTTTCTTAGGTGTAGTTACTTCTTATTGGAAAGACAAGAAATCCAAATGGTTAGAATGTGATATTGTAATATACAAAAATGATAATTGGAAAAAGGGGCTAGGTTCTCAAGTGTTTAAAGAATGGATTAATTCTCTTTTTAAAGAAACTGACGCTAATAGAATAGGTATTTCAACATGGTCAGGAAATATCAGAATGATGAAAGTAGCGAGTAAAGCTGGAATGATAGAAGAATCACGTATACGTAAAGGACGAGTAGTTGAAGGGAATTTCTATGATGCCATACAAATGGGTATTTTAAGAGAAGAGTGGCAAAATTTTAAATAAAACAACTAATATTCTAAGGATATGTATTAAAAGAGACTTCCTTTTTAATATATCTTTTGGTAATCATCGATGATATAAATGCTTTTTAGATTCTAAATAATAAATGCTCTTCCAAAGAATTTAGGAGAGCATTTTGACATGTACTAACTTTCAATTTCATTTAATTGTTTAATACGATACTCTAATTCTTCAAAATCAATAATTCTTGCTTGTCGATGCATTTCTTTATTTTTATAAAATAAAATAACAACTGGAGCTGTAAATAGTGATAATTGACCAGCTGCTTCTGGTATCTCATTAACCATAATATTCAAACTGTTTAAATTATACCTTTTATCTAATGCCTCTACTTTAGGAAAATCAGCATGACAAACACTACAATTTTCAGACATTACATATAATAGTATCTTATCGTTTCTATCTATTTTGTACAGTAAGTCATTATAACTCATCACTTTTTCCATCCTTATACAGCTCCTTCTAAAGTTATTTTTGTATTATCAATTTCCTCCAATTTAAAATTAACTACAAATATTTAGTTAATACATTTTCTAAATTTGGTTTAGGATTAAAACCAATTAAAGTGTTAACTAACTCACCATCTTTAAAGATTAATAGTGTTGGTATACTCTGAATTTGGTATTTAGCAGCCAAAGCTTTTTCTTCATCGACATCTACTTTTCCAATTATTACTTTACCTTCCAACTCATCACTTAGTTCTTCTAATACAGGTGATTGCATTTGACAAGGCGGACACCAAGTTGCCCAAAAGTCTACAAGTGTTACGCCTTTTTCAATTGTTTTATTAAATGTTTTTTCAGTTACTGTTATTGTTGCCATATCTTTTAAATCTCCTTTTAATTGAATTCAGTTAGTTCTCATTTTCAATTACTAACTCTACTTACGTTTATACTCAGGGTTTATTTGAACTTTACTTTGTATAGTATTTCCTACTACAGAAATTGATAAAGCATCATGCATCAATTCCTCGATTTTTAAATCTTCTATTTCAGTATCTACGTTAAAAGTCACATTCAAATTATAAACATCAAGATTTCCCTCTTTTATTTCATGATTTTTGTTATTAGCTGATAATATTTAAGTTCAAATTTCCTAGATTAAATGGTTGGAATAAAGGTTCGAACTGTTGTTTGTTATTTATAATTTCCTCCTATAATCAATGGGGTATGCCACGTAAGTTATTTATTCATCGTATGCATTTAAGGCATTAACACCATGGGACATTGCAGAACCTGCTTTTAATAACGTTGCTACTAATATTGCTTCCGCAACTTCTTCTTTTGTAACTTTTGCTTTTTTAGCAGATTTAGTATGAATATCGATGCAATATGGACAGCCTGTTGTATGTGCCACTGCAATTGCAATTAATTCTTTTTCTTTAACAGTTAATAGTCCTGCTTTCATTGCTTGTTGATCAAAGTTTATAAATGCTTTAAAACGTTCTCCATCTAATTGTCCAAGTTCTTTCAACCTTTTAAAATAAGAAGCTTTATATAGTTCGTCATCTTCAATTTCGTCATATGCATTTAGCGTATTAACACTATGTGCCATAGCAGAACCAGCTTTTAATGCAGTTGCTACCATAATTGATTCAGCCATTTCTTCTTTTGTACCACCTAATTTTTTAAACTGCTTAACATGGTGATCAATACAATGTGGACATCCAGTTGTATGTGCTACTGCTATTGAGATAACCTCTTTAAACTTTTTACTTAAATGACCTTCTGATAAAACTTGATGATCAAATTCTATAAAGCTTTTAAAAGAATCATGAGAAAGTTTTGTGAATTCAACCAATCTTTTTGTATGGGACCTCTTGTATAAACTATCATTTTGTAACATTTCAAAAACTCCCTTAATTGTGTACCTACTAGTTGGTACAATTATTTTAAAGCTAAATCTTTTTATGTGTTATTTTCAATTGTTATGCTTCTCCTCGGTAGATTATTATAGTTCCTAATACGAAATACCTACCGGTCGGTACATAAAATACAATAACTTATTCTAAATTTAAAAGCAATAAATTAGTCTTTCATTTTAAAAATAAGGATTAAATAGATAGTATCTCACTTTGATCATTTAAATGTTCAATATAAGCAATGGCACTTTGTGCAGCAATACTACCATCACCCGTAGCTGTTACGATTTGACGTAAGCCTTTATCACGCACATCACCAGCTGCATAGATACCAGATACTTTTGTGCTCATATCTTCATTTGTTTCGATATAACCTACGTCGTTTGTAATACCTAAGTCTAAGAATGGTGTTGTTAATGGTTTCATACCGATATAGATGAACACACCATCTGCATCTAATGTTTGTTCAGAACCATCTTTTGTTGATTCTAACGTTACAGATCCTACTTTGCCATCTTTATCATTAATTGTTTTTAATGTGTGGCTCCAAATAAAGTCGATTTTATCATTTTTAAATGCACGATCTTGTAGGATTTTCTGTGCACGTAATTCTTCTCTACGGTGAACAATAGTTACATTATCAGCAAATTTCGTTAAGAATGTTCCTTCTTCAACTGCAGAATCTCCGCCGCCGATAACGAATAATTTTTTCCCTTTAAAGAATGCACCATCACATACAGCACAATAACTTACACCACGACCACCAAGGTCTTGTTCGCCTGGTACACCAATTTTTTTATATTCAGCACCCGTTGAAATAATCACTGCGCGTGCTGTTATTTCTTTATTTCCAAGGTTGATGACTTTGTAGTCACCTTTATCTTCAACTGACTTGATATCACCATATTGATATTGAGCACCAAATTTTTTCGCGTGTTCAAACATTTTTGTTGATAAATCTGGTCCTGTGACCATTTCAAAACCAGGGAAGTTTTCAACTTCTTCTGTATTTGCCATTTGACCGCCTGGCATACCACGTTCAATCATTACAGTACTTAAGTTTGCACGTGATACATAAACAGCAGCTGTCATACCTGCTGGTCCAGCGCCAATAATTGCAACATCAAAATCCACTTGTTCAGCCATTTATATTGCCTCCATTCATTAAATGATTTTTCATATTATCTGAATGTCAAAATTTAACAATCGATAATATGAAAATGATAAATTATGATAAATTATATTGCCATTTTATAATTTCAATCACATTTTTTAAATATTCAACGCTCTTTTGTACTTTAGTCAACATAATTGCACCTTCAATAGCTGAAAAAATAGCCTGCGCATGTTTTTCTGTATCTAAGTTTTCTATAAACTGTTGTTCTTTCAAGCGATCAAGATTTTCTTTCATTGAAAGTATCCATTTATCAATAAATACTTGTATTTTTTCTCTGAAAATCTCGTCATGTTCACTCATTTCAATTGCAAGATTTCCCACAGGACATCCAGCTTTTGAATTCATATCATCATGATATTTAAAGGTCCAGTCTAGCATAGCATTTAAATTCTCTTTAGGATTTTCACTTTTATGAAGTTTATTGTTTATTAGTTGTTCAGTCCAATCTTCAACTAAATCGTCTATTACTGCTAAACCTAAATCTCTCTTAGAGGAAAAGTAATAGTAAAATTGTCCTTTTCCA
Source organism: Staphylococcus sp. CoH_129_LAB_1 (assembly GCF_058191515.1). NCBI lineage: Bacteria > Bacillati > Bacillota > Bacilli > Caryophanales > Staphylococcaceae > Staphylococcus > Staphylococcus sp. CoH_129_LAB_1. The sequence goes on from NZ_JBXWKZ010000031.1 coordinate 5,769, forward strand.
ATATCAGCAGCATTTAATATGTCGCTGATAGAAGTAGCCTTGTAACCTTTTGAATGTATAACTTCCCGAGCAATAGTTAATATTTCATTTTTTTTTGACATACTTTCTTCCCCCCTTATCACTAAAAGAAATATTCATACTTAACCCCACCATAAACCTACCGGTTGGTACAAAAATATGATAACTCTTTCTAAAATGAAAATCAAGCCTTAGATTTTTTCACCTGTTTTAGTTTTCAAATCACTATCAATTAAAGATTTAAGATTCTTAATTTCTGCATTACCCAAAGTTAAATTTTCAAAGAATTACTTTTTACAAAATTAATCATTTGTTATATATTGAAACCAAAAAATAGAACAAACATTCTAAACTTCTTACATAGACAGAAATTAAATAAAAGTACAAAACGCTAACCACGGTTAACGTCCAAAATACTGTCAAATCAACGATGTTTTTTATGAATAAAATTACCTGAAACGCGGTATAACAACACTTCGACTGAAAAGATAATTTACATAATAGATGATTATGGGTAGTGAGTTTGTATGTTGAATACATTTTAAGACTATAAATTATCTAAAATGTATGGACTGGTTTTACAATATTAATAAACTAACTAAGTGTAAGGTATCTCACCTTCTTCTACTTGGCCTCTTTGTTCTAATAAATCTTCTTTCGATTCAATATCAATTAATTCGTATGAATACATTTTTTTAATTTCTTTATACTTTAAATAATAATAAGTTCCTAAAAGAGAAGTAACTAACAGTAAGATATTTTTCAATTTTTATTTTCTCCTTTTTATTCAATTTATATGTATGATAGATTATAATACTCATTAAATATATATTATATTAAATTCTAATAAAATAAAAAAACTGAAAGTGGTAATATAGTGATACATAAAATAAGCACAATGCTAAGAAGAAAATTTCAATTATATAAAATCAATGTAAATAAAAGAAATGTAGAAATGGAATTCGAATTGACAAATTTTATTCATTTTAATAAAGATGATTTTTACATAAAAAATGAATTTCGAGAAGTACCCTTCGATTATGTAAAATTATCAAGAAACACTTTTTACATAAAAATAGACTTAGAAAATTTTTCAACTGCTAAAGTTACATTCAATTTTTATTACAAAAAAAAATTGCTATGGCTTGTGGCCGATGAAAATATTGATAATGTTTTAGAATTATATAACCAGATTTATATAGTTAAAGTAGATAAATCTTTAACATTAACTAGGTATAAAACTAACTTTAATTTAGCAAATGAAAATAAAAAAATACACATTTCTCAAATCAATAATGAATATGCCTCTCTTAATACTGATGAAGTAATTTCGTCAATAATTTTATTAAATGATAATCAACAATTTGAGATACCTATACTAAATAATAAAATAAATTTATCTTTAATTTCTCAAGTCATTAAGAAAACAAAATATGTTGCCTATATTGTATTAAATAATATGATTTATCGCCCTCAATTTATACAAAGTCAAAAAATTAATTATCTATTTATGAGTTATAAATGGTGCGATAACAACCTAAATCTATTAATGAATACTTTAAAAGTAACTCAATTTTCTGCGAATTCTTTATTAAACGAAACTTCCATAAGAATTGGTATGACTATTGAAAATATAGATACTAATTATGAACTAGAATCTTTGGGGTTAATAGATAGTGATTTAACAAATTTAGAATATTTAAAAACAAATATCTATAATTCGAAAGTTTTCTCAAAAATAGTAATTAGTGACTTTGAAAATATGAAAAACAAAAAAATAATAGCCATTTATCATGATAAATATAATAAAGATAAAAAAGTTTATATCTTAAATAACAGAAAAAAAGTGCCTTTTATAGATTATTACAATTCAAACGATCAAATACATCAAATTAATATAAAAAATAAAAATGGACTTACTATCGTTAATTCAAAACCTAAAATCAAATCAGGTATTAATTCTTTAGATGAAGATAATTTAAACGTTTACCTACAACCTAATAAGATTTATGATACTTTTCAGTATTTTATAACATTCGAAGAAAGATCATCACATAATAATTATGAAATGGAAATTCATAGAGGAGAGCAAAATATAAAGATTCCATATGATGAAATTGAGCATTTAAGAACATCTTCTAAAAATATAATTGATATTTTTATTTCCATATATGATGGTCCGACTTTAATTCGAAAAGAAAAAATAAAGTATAGAGAAGGAATATATAAAAAAGATAATTATATTACATTAAAAAAACAAAAATCAGATAACAAACAAGTGTATTATATGATGACTTTAACTCCTTTTAAAAATATAAAAATTGAGTCATTTGAATTAACACATGAACAATATGAAATATTAGAAAATGGCAAAAAACAAAATAATGTTTGGCTAATTGGAGAGCGAACAGATACTGCTCAAGATAATGGTATTCAACTTTTTAAATGGTTAAAAGAAAATACAGATATAGAGGCCTATTACGTTATTGATGAAGAGTCCAAAGACTATCATAGAATTAAACATTTAAACAATATCGTTACCTTTGGTTCTAAAATGCATTTTGAAGTTGCTGCTAAAGCGAATGTTCTAATCTCTACACATGATTTAGAGAACATTCTCCCTTATAAGACTGCTAGAAACTTTTGGAATTATGAAAATAGTATAAAAGTATTCTTACAACATGGCGTTTTAGGCAGAAAAAAAGTTGAATATGATAAAGCATATTATGATCTTCCATTTCATTTATTTAATGTCTCTAGCACTCAAGAAAAATATGATGTTGTTGTTAATCAATTAGGTTATGATGCAAAGGACGTAGCTATTACAGGATTACCAAGATTTGATAACTTGCCTTTAAATCCTAAAAATAAAGTTAAAAAAATATTGATTATGCCTACGTGGAGAGATTGGTTAAATAGTGAATATGCATTTAATAATAGTGAATATATGAAAAGATACTTAGAATTAATTCGTAATAACAAGCTTGAAACATTAATTAAAAATCATAACATTGAAATCAATTTTTATCCGCACTACAGATCTCAAAGCTTTTTCAAATATCATATAGATAAAACTGAAGGAAAGATTAATTATATAACCTTAGGAGAAAAAACTGTTCAAGATTTACTAATTGAACATGATATTTTAATTACAGATTACAGTAGCGTTAGTTTCGATTTTTCTTACATGAAAAAACCAGTAATTTTTTATCATTTTGATGTTGATAGGTTTTTTAGAAAGGGTATTTTAAGACCTGTTGCTGAAACGTTTATCGGAGATATTGCTTATAATGAAACCGAATTATTAAATAAAATCGAAAAAACTATTTATGAAGGAAATCTAGTTTCAGATACTAATTTAAGTAGTATTTTTGATCATATTGATCATAAAAATAATGAAAGAGTTTATAACGCAATATTAAATAAAATCAATGAACATTAACAGCTATATTTTTATTTGTTAATTTAATAGGTTTAAACTATGAGTGGCTAGCATTTAGCCACTCTTTTTTTGCGTAAGCAAAAACATAGGGGGGTGAGGAATATCCCCAACAAGCCGGAGACTCTACTACGTATGTAGCTAGCAAAGAAAATAATTACTAAACTTCAATTTTGCATTGTAAAATTGAAAGGTTTATACGTATTAATTTTTGAATATAATAATGTTTTTATAAGGTTATTATAGGGAAAAATTTTATTAAAGGTGGGGTAGATGATGAATGTATTAACGCAAGAAGATAGAATACAAATTTTATCTGATATTGTTGAGATTAAAACTGTAAATGATAACGAATTAGAAGTTGCTAATTATTTAAAAAAGTTGTTTTCTAAATATAATATTGATTCTCAAGTTGATGAAGTTTCAAAAGGACGTGCTAATTTAATAGCTACTATTGGTTCTGGAAAACCAGTTGTTGGTATTTCAGGTCATATGGATGTTGTAAATGAAGGTAATTATGAAGATTGGTCATTTGAACCTTTTCAATTAACTGAAGATAATGGATTTTTATATGGTCGTGGTGCTGCAGATATGAAATCCGGATTAGCGGCATTAGCAATTGCACTTATTGAAATTAAAAAAAATAATGATTTAAGTAAGGGAACTATTAAATTTATGGCAACTGTTGGTGAAGAAATGGAACAATCTGGTTCACGACAACTTTATGAAAAAGGCTATTGTGATGATTTGGATGCATTGCTTATTGCTGAGCCATCTTATCCAAGTTTAGTATATGGACATAAAGGTTCAATGGATTGTCGAATTACTTCTAGTGGTAAATCTTCTCATAGTTCTGCTCCTTTCTTAGGAGAAAATGCAATTAATTCTTTACTTAGTTTTATTCAAAATATTAATGAGGAATATAGTGGTTTAACGAAGTCCGTTAAGGGAAAATCTTTAGATTTTAGTAATATGATTAAAACACTAGGTAATGAACTTCCAAAAGATATTACTCAAGAACAAGCACAAGAGCTTATTGAAGGATTAGTTATAACAAATAGTATTATTAATGGCGGTTCACAAGTTAATTCTGTGCCAGATTCTGCTTTTGCTGAATTTAATGTACGTACGATACCAGAATATAACAATAATAAAGTTAAAGAATTATTTAATAAACATTTACAAAAAGCTAATGATAATGGAGCCAAGTTATCAAAGGAAATTTTTCTTGATCTAGATCCGGTTGTTACAACAGGAAACAATAAATTAGTTGAAATAGGTTATGAAAAGGCACGAGCACATTTTCACAGTGAAAATGAATTAATAATAACACCAACTGTTGGTGTTACCGATGCTTCTAATTTAATGCGTGACAAGGATGAAAATTTTCCATTTTTAGTTTTCGGCCCAGGTATAGGTCCACATCAAATAGATGAATGTGTTGAAAAAGAAAATTATTTAAACTTTATTGATTATTATATTAATCTGTTAGAAACATTTATTAGTGAATATTAAAGATATATAAAGAAGTGATTTTTAGTTACACTTTTTCCTTTTAGGAATTTATAAAAAATTGTTTTTATTGTATTAGTATATTCGTCAATATTATAGACGAATTTATTGTTATATTATTCTTTGAAAGAATAATATTTTGATAAAGCATCACGCTCTTGTTTTTCGTATACCTCTTGCTCAAAGTTCCAAAATTCGAGTAGGAGGTATTTTTATTTTGGTTGCTGAAACTTTAATAGTTTTGAACTTAGTTCCTTTGAGAAAATTTAATAATACAGAAGTTAATTTGTTCTTTACTTTGTGTAATAAATTAAAGGATAAAGGCAATTTAACTGTGAATATACCATTTGAAGAATTAAAAGAATTAAGTAATTATTATAGTCATGATAAAAGACTATTTATTAAAGATTTAGAAAAATTCTATGATAAAATTTTTTCTTTAACATATAGAGAAGAAACTGAGAATGTCATTAGAAGGTTTGTGCTTTTTACTAAAGTTGAAATTTATAAAGACGAAGAATACGTTTCTATTGCTGTTAATCCGGATTTAGAACATATTATTAATTCACTAACTAGTAATTTTACTAAATTTGAGCTACAAGAGATGACACACCTTAAATCTACATATTCTAAACATATGTTCAGAATACTTAAACAGTATAAACATACGGGATACGTAAAAATTAAAATTGATGATTTTAGAGAGCGTTTAGATATTCCGAAATCTTATAGGATGACAAACGTTAATCAAAAAGTATTAACCCCTATAATTAAAGAATTAAGTTTTATTTTTAATAATCTACATATCAATAAAATCAAAGCGAAAAAAGAACGTAAAATAGAATGGTTAGAGTTTACTTTTGACGCTGAGCAACGCATTCACAGTAAGAGACAACCTCAAATGAAAGATATAGGTAAACAAAAACAATTCATAAGTCGAGAGAAAACACCACAATGGCTAGAAGAGCAAACATATAAAAGACAAACAAACAATAAATATGATCCTCAATTAGAACAAGATCGAAATGCATTTTTAAAACAACTTGAAGTCGATTGGAAAGAATAATAAGCAATACCAAAATTTTTACAAATAATAAAAAGTGTTGTATATTAAAATTAAAGGGAAGTATAGTATGGTTTGAACAAGCGCCCCACAAAGCTTTGTGGGGCGCTTGTTATCATGAAAAGTGTAATTTTTATTTGACCATCATACCTTCTTTGTACACAAAAGTGAAGTTTCTTATCACAGAAACTTCACTCATGAGAATGCATAAAAACGTGCGATAGAGGGTATGTATTTAGAGTAAATAGTCCATGAATTCACATAAAAGGGAGAAACACTGGTTTGACGGCGTTTCTCTCTTTTTGTTTAGTGGATATAATTAATTATCGTTATTCACTTTGTATATGATATTCATTTAGTAATCTTTTATATTTATTATTTATTTTGATAACTAATCTTTTTTCATCCTCTTTAGCCAATTCATTACATAATCTATACTTTTTATATAATAGAAAAGAAGAACAAAAAGTACTACAAGTTGGTTATAAACCAGTGGCAAACATCAAAACTATTAAACTAAATAAAAAAACGATAAAGATATACAAAAAACTATACTATCCTTATTTGTAATTTCAAGGTACTTTTGAGAGTATTTAGGGATTTTATATATAAATATTAATTAAAATAATTTTATAGCTCTTAACACGCAAATATGTGCTTAATTTAAAATTGACATAAAAACTAACGAACCATCATGGTTACCTTTCATAGTTCCTACGGAATCAAAAAGTATAAAAAAACACTGAATTTTGAGCTCACATTATAAATCTTGAACAATTTCAGCGTCGTTTCTTTGCTTGTCTATCAGTTAATCTAAGAACTTTATAGTATATTTTCATGTTTTTTTAATGGCTAATTCCAACACACAATAAAATATTCTATATTTTGCTCAAACCTAATAAAACAAATAAAGAATTTTAAAAGATTTTCTTATTTATATCATAAAGAGAGTAGATACAACTCTACTATTTTTTGCTTTATTGACGTTGAGACTTATCAAATTCTTAACTAACTTTTCTCAGTATAAATGCTATGTTATACTGTGTATAGTGTTTCTCTTATTGTTTCATGATTTAACCTCGTTCTTATAAATTCAAAGAAGAAAAAAGTTTGGAACATAAAGTTTCTGGATAAGTGAAAAAAGACAATTTCTATTGAAATAATATAGAAATTGTCTTTTTTATAAATTTTTTGATTATTTTCAGCTCATTGAGCTGCTACTTTTCTTATATTGACTTCCCTTATAAAATTTTGTTTTAAACACGGACTATGAAAAATTGAATAAGTAAAGATTCTAATAAAGTATCTATTTTGAGATCGACTCTAAATCGATTAATCGTTTTATAAGAAGGTGTTTGATTTTGTGAAAGCCGCATCATTTGAATACTATCATTAAGCAATTTTTCTACCAAAAAATACAGATTGTATTTAGGCATATAACACTATTTTCAATATCATTTTAGAATGATAAGATGTCGTGCCACGATGATGTCTGAATTCATCGAATTCAGTATCGGAAATTGTTTCAACAATATCATTGACATATCATATGTAGGAATAAGAACTGAAGTTTCCATTGGTAGAGTAAGTTGAGTCATGTTATAATATTTATACTTAAGTTACCTCTTTAATTTAGTTTGTTAGTGCTTATTAAATTATACGAAGGAACCTTATTTTTTAAGTATTTCAATTTAAAATTATACATAAAGACAAAGTATTTTCGCGAGACTCTTGAGGAAATAGGACAGGTGGAAGTTGTCTCCTAAGAAATCGAGTAAACAATACGCAGTATTGTAAATAAAGAAGCCAGTAAATGAGTTTATAATAAACTCATTTACTGGCTATTTTGCTAGAAATTATGTCCCAGTCTCTTACAAATTATAAATAAATTATTTTTTAGTATCTCATTCAAATTTTGCGTTAATAAATTTAACTGAGATTGCACCCAGAAGCATCATGATTCCTGCAAATAATAACATCGCTGGCATCGAACTTCCTAATAGTGGGAAAAGTACAAAGCTTACTACAGAAGCGACAATTTGTGGTAGACAAATACTTGTATTAAATAAACCTAGATAAGCACCTGAATTTTCTCCATCAATTGCTTCGGTTAATAGTGTAAATGGTTGAGTATTCATCGTTAAGTTATTAATACCAATAAATATAAATGAAATAATGAGTAACCATTGGTTATGAATAAAGAACATTGAAATAAGACCTAATCCACCAAAAATTAATCCAAAACTATACCAGAATTTTCTTTGAGAGGGTTTAGATTTTGCAATGACAAAACCAAAAATAACTGAACTTAAAAATTGTATACAGTATAAAACACCATACCAGTTCCCTGCTGCTTGATATCCTGCTGAAGAAGGGTCTGTTGCATTCCATACATTTTTTGCTATTGCACCTGTTGAATACGTCCAGAGATACATTAATGCGAACCAGTTAAAAAATTGAACTACACTAATTTGCCAAAATTGTTTAGGCGCAGTTTTTAACAGTTGCCATAAATTTAATTTCTCATTCCTATTGTCATCTGAAATGCCGTGATAATAGTTATATGTTTTAGGTTCATATTCTTTAACGGAAAGAACCGTCCAAATAGAAGCAATGAGTAATACCGCTGCTGCAATATAATAAGCTATTTTTACTGTCATCGGTACTTCCCCTTTAGGCGCTACATTACTCATTCCCATCATTGTTAGTAAAAATGGTAATAGTGTAGCAATAATACCACCTAAATTTGAGAAGATTTGTTGCCATGACCAGGCCATATCTCTTTGTTTTTCGTTTACCATATCTCCAATAATCATTTTATAGGGCTGCATACACGCATTTGAAGTCAAATCCATAAGTAACGTCATGATTGCACCAAATGACAACGCCATAAGTGATGCATATCCAAATCCAAACGAACCTGCATTAGGTAGTAGGACTAATACGATCGCTCCAATGGGACCAGCAATTAAAAGATACGGCATCCGACGTCCAAATCTAGTCCAAGTTCTATCAGAATAGTATCCAATAAGTGGCTGTACAATCATTCCTGCTAATGGCGGCAAAATAAAAAACCAACCTAAATTATTAGGATCGGCGCCGAGCGTTTGAAATATTCTTCCCATCATTGCTGATTGAAGTGCAAATGCCATGTTTACTCCGAAGAAGCCAAATGTAATAGAAAAAATAACTGCTTTTTTTAAATAGGGTAGTGTAATACCTTGTTCTTCAGTATTTTTAGTATGTATTTGATCTGTATCTTTCATTTCTATCTCTCCTATTTATTACTTGCTATAGCTATTTAATTATTGAATTAAATGACTATAGCAAACAGCGATTTATTGGAATCGTTTTCAACTGTAATTATAACATTTTTCAGTTCTTGCATTTCCTATAAATAAATCAGCGTTCATTTTATTTTCCAATCTCATATATATCGTAATTACTTGATTTAAGTATTTTAACTAATACTTAAATACCATCATTAAAGAATTTATTAATATTTCCAAAAGAAATTATGCTGAATTTCAAAATAATGCTGTACTTATTCATTCAAAACGTGTATAGTTGATTTCACGTAATAAACGCTCGTATTTTGGATTGTAGTATATTTTTATAGAATATTCTCTTTTAATTTATGAATTTGTTACAAATATGATGTGCAAAAGCACTTGGAGGTATTCTATATGAATAACGGTACAGTTAAATGGTTTAACGCAGAAAAAGGGTTTGGATTTATCGAAAGAGAAGACGGCGACGATGTGTTTGTTCACTTCTCAGGTATCGCTATTGATGGATATAAAACTTTAGAAGAAGGTCAAAAAGTAGAGTTTGACATCATTGAAGGTCAACGTGGCGAACAAGCAACAAATGTTGTCCCTGTTTAAAATAAATTTTAGAGACTTGCGACATAAATCCTAAAAAAGCCAGTAAATGAGGGCACTGAACCCTTAAAATGGGAACTTAATAAAAACACTATGTTCTAGGCTGCTAATTCTCTGTATTTTACAGGGGATAAGTAGCCTAGTTTTTGTTGAATTCGATTATTATTATAGTTTTTAATGTATTTTTCGACAATATCTATTACAATATGATTAGAGCTATTAAGCTGATTATTGATGTAAAAAGTTTCAGACTTTAGCGAGGAATGGAAACTTTCTATCGGGGCGTTATCGGCAGGTGTTCCCTTTCGGGACATACTTCTGATAATGCCTTTTTCTTCGCATAATTGATAATAAGCATAAGATGTATAAACGCTGCCTTGATCACTATGTAATATACATCCCTCGGGTATATCGATTTGATTTAATGTATCATTAACTAAACGTTGGTCTTGTTTATCATCTATTTTATACGCCACAATTTCTCCGTTATAAATATCCATTATCGAAGATAAATACAACATAGAATGACCAAATGGTAAATAAGTAATATCGGTTGTTAATACTTCCATGGGACAACTCGCTTTAAATTGTCTTTGTAATAAATTGTCTGTTTTATAATACGGTTTACCTATCCTTGTCGTTTTTTTAGGTCTAACTCGGCAGTTTAAATGATGCTTCTGCATAATTCTCTGTACTCTCTTATGATTAATTGATGATGTATAACATTGATTAATCAGTGCTGTAATCTTACGATAACCGTAGGTATAGTGGTTAGCTTCACATAATTCAATAACTTTTTGTGTTACAGTATCATTTTTATAGGTTTTGTTTTTCCATCGGTAATATGTTGATTTAGGTATGTTTAATACTTCTAGTATCAATTTGATTGAATAGTTTCCTTTTAATTGATCCACTAAATCTATGACTACTGTTGGTACCACTTCCTTTCCAATGCCTTGTACTTTTTTAAAATATCCAATTCTATATCTTTTCTCTTATTTTCTAATTTTAATTGTTCTACTTCTGACAGCTCTTCTAATCCTTTACCGTAGGTATATTGTTTACCAACGTGTTGTGAAAATCTATAACTTTCCCCATTTCGATACCATCGCCACCAAGTTTCCACTTGTGTTCTATTTCTAATATTTAATTCTTCCATAATTTCTTTTGTTGAAAATCCTGCTGCTTTCATTTCAACAGTTTTATACTTTGTTTCTACTGAATAAGAAACTCTTTTCATAGAAAAAACACCTCCGCATGATTCATTTTAATATGAATTCAACGAAAGTGTTTTTATATCATTCCCACTAATTGGGGTCAGTCCATGAGTTTTTATAAACCCATTTACTGGCTTTTTTATTTACAATATTACGTATTGTTGTTTGCATTCTTAAGGGGAGCTTCAGCCTGTAGTCTTTATTAGGTTGTCCTGTTTCCTCAAGAGTCCCGCCAAATACTTTGTCTTTATATGCTTACTCTTCTAATGGTGTTTTTTCGCGACTTATATATTGACGTGTTCTACCTATATATAACATTTTTGGTTGTTGCTTACTATGAATACTTTTCTCAGTGTCAAAAGTAAGTTCTAAGTAATCACCTTTATATCCTGGACTCAATTTACATATCGATAAACAAATGAAAATTAAAGATTTTATCTAGTATATTAATTCTAATCTCTTCATTTATATAAATTAACTTAGTGCCATATTAATACTATTAATAAATGTTTCACGTTCAATTTCATTTGCATAATCTTTTTGTAATTGTAACCTAGCACAGTATGTTTTATTGCTATTAGACATTTTTTGCAACATTACTGTCAAATTATTAATATCCTTTTCCATAACAATATTTTCAGTCGCAGTAAATATACGATTATGTGCTTCAGTAAGCATAGCAAAAATAATCATATCATTTTCAAATGCACGGCTAACTGCATTCAATAATTCATTACCTTTATTATTATCTAAATAAATATCACATTGTTGATATAATAATTCAATTGTCTCTTCATTTGCTACTGGATATAATCGAACATTATCATATTTACCTAAATCTAATAATTTATTAGACATTTCTGTAATAGCTGCAATATGGAAATTATAATTGCTATTATTTTTTAGTAACTCTTCAATACAAGACAATTGATCTGAATTAGTTAAAGTTAATATATTTTTACTCAATTGATTTTGTTTTTGATACTCATAGAGATAGCCACCTCTAAAGACTTTATTTCGTTCTTTATCATCAAGCCTTTGATAAATAGTTTGGTATTCTTCGCTATCAGGTATTATTATTGAATAGTCTCTGTTTAATGCTTCGTCAAACATAAGTTTCATGTTTCCAGGAAGAACTCCGTGACTATTTTCTTGCCAGATTAGAATTCCTTTTCCAATTGTATCCATTCTATATAATGCAATAAATGGCATAGCTAGTGAATTAAAAATAACCTCATCTAAATCAACATTAAGTTGCTTTAAGTAATATACAATAAATGCTTCTTGAGATTTAAAAAAATGTATTTTATTATTCCAGTTTAATACATAATTTCCAGTTACATAATTTTCATAAATGATTTCTTTCCCTAAACGGTCAAAGTACTTTTTCATTATAGCTTTACCACTTAAACTATAAACTATCTCTGCAAATTTAAAACCATTTTTATTATAAAAATCAACTGTACGTAATCGTTGCTTATTATCCAACCACTCAACTCGTTTTACAATTCGAGACTTAAAATTTGATTGATAAAAAATTCTACCTCTCAATTCTCCTAAATTTTTTATCTCACCCATATCGTTTGTACCTGTAATTTCCCAATAAGTTGGTACCTCTATTTCATTAAAGAATAGTGGTTTGTCTTTTTGATTAATTGGGTTTTTAGCAAAAAATTGATAAGGAGAGGTAACATCATCTGGTAAAAAACCATTATCTTCTAAACAAATTGTTAAATGATGATATCCAGAAAGTTTCAAAGAACGATGTAACAATTGTGAATGAAAATGATAATTATCAAATATATTAATCATGTAGCACCTCCTTAATTAGCATATTCCATTTTTCTACTATTCTTTGAGTTAAAAATTTACTGGCAATTTCATAGGAGGCACGTTCGGGATTTTTTGGTCCTTTTGTAAAATATTTAACAATGTATGAAGCTAATTCATTGATCTTTTCTTCTTTAAGTGAGGATTCCACATTACCAGACATAAGATAACCATTTTTATCATTATTAATAAACGTTGGATTTCCATAATTAACATTAAAACCAATCATTCCTAATCCAGATCCTACAGCTTCCATTAGCGTTAAACCAAATCCTTCACTTTGTGAAGCAGATACAAATAATTCATACTTTGAATATATATCTTTCAAATTAACATGGCCCTTTAATGTAATATAGTCATGAGCATTATTTTCATAAATAATTTTTTCTATTTTATCTTTTTCTCCACCCTGACCATATATATCAAACGTTAATTTAGGAATATCTCTCTTTGCTTTCACAACTGCCTTAGCTATCCAATCTACATTTTTCTCTTTAGCAAGTCGTGATGCAGTTATGATTGAATATGGTTGTCTCTTTTTATCTGGATAAGTAAGTTCATTTAAGCTACCTACAGGAATTGTCCTAATTAATGGCTTATCCTGAGTGAATTTAGAAAAATGTTGACTTAAAATATAGTTTTGTAAATCTGTCGCAGTAATAAAAAAGTCCACAAATTTCGCATTTCTAAATTGATATTCATAGTAATTATTCCACAAAATATTATCTTCATCTGTAGCATTATGACTAAAGTGTTCTGCATGAACTACAACACCCAATTTACTTATACCTTTATTTTGTATTACTGCTTGACCAATTTCTGTAGCTCTATCTAAAATTACTATATCCTTATTTGTTAAATGCAATTTATTAATAAAATATGAAACAAATTCTGCTTTGCTATATAGTTGAGCATCGTCAAATACAAAAATACTTTCTTTATCATCTATATATTCTTTATATGCAATTGTTCCATTTTCATTATAAAATTGTCTCATATATATTTTGGCATAATTTTTATATGGAGCATAATACTCCGAAAAAACTTTCGTGTAACTAAAAAAATCTTTTCTTACTAAGTAACCTTCAATAACAAACTCTACTCTATCCACATAATTCTCATCTACATTCTTCATATAACATGTTGCAAATGAGTTTTTATCATCATTGAAATATAATCTTTTTATTTTGCCATTATCCTCTATATGGGTGATTTCATTCCCAATTTCATTAATTAAATCTTCTATCGTATAAGTTGTTGGTGCAATTTTTATATCACTAAAATATTGGTATAACCAAATTATTTCATCATCTTTAAATCCTAAATTATCAGTCAATGTTTGAATATTTTCAGATGAAATGAAATCTAAAAAAATAAACTTAGCTTTTCTATTCAACTGTCTGAATAATTTAGCTCGATATGCTTGAGCGTATTCAATACCACTACTTGCCCAACCTATACCAAAATTTATATTATATACAGTCATCGTAAAACTCCTTTGTTTTATGGGAAATATATTACAAGATCTCCATGTTTATCAAAAGTAATAATACTTAAACATAAATTTCTTATAATATTTCTTTTTAATGTAATTATCATATCTTCATATGACTCTAATGCAACCTTATGATATTCATATATAGCATTTCTTTGCCCATTTTGACGATTATTAACGTTAGCTTTTAATTGCTGTAGATAATCTACTTGTTCAATCCATGCTATATCAATTGCTTTAATGATTGATTTTTGTATAAAACGTAATATAAAATAAGGATCTGCTGCTTTTTTTTGATTTTCCTCAAATTGATTTATAAAATGTTTCATTAAAAAATTAACAATATCCTCTTGATTATATACAGTTATCTTTTCGTTATTTGCATCAAAGTTGAACGATAAATTTTTATAAATATAGCTAATTACATCTTGTTCATCTTTTATATTAAATTTTTTTAAATCATTTATAAAAACATCTTTTGCCAATTGCTTATAATCAAATTGACTTTTATCAATCATATCTAAAATACGATTTCTTTCTTTATAAATTAAGTCTCTTTGGACACTAATACTTTTTTCAAATTCATTTGCCATTTCGCGTTGAACAATAGATGTCTCTTCTGAAACAGTTTGTGCTTTATTTACAATATTTTTTACTCTCATTTTAAAAATTTTACTATTTTCTAAAACTTTACTATTAGTTTGTTTCAACTTGTCATTTTCTAATAATTTAGATTGACTCCATTTTTTGACAACGTAATCATCTAGTGATACGAATATTTGCGATACTCCAGGGTCACCTTGTCGTCCAGAACGTCCTCTTAACTGTCTATCTACACGTCTATTTTCCATATGTTCATTAATAATAACTGCTAAACCGCCAATTTCATGAACACCTTTAGTTAATTTAATATCAGTGCCACGTCCTGCCATACTGGTAGCCACAGTGACTGCTGCTTTATTTCCCGCCTCCGCAATCATTTGAGCTTCTTTAGAAACATTTTGAGCAATTAATAAATTATTAGGTATTTCTAATTGAAATAGTTTAGTTGAAAAGTATTCAGCTGCTTCTGCTGTTCTAGTTATCAAAAGAACTGGTTGAGATTTTTTATGTTTTTTAACAACTTCGTTAATGATAGATTGGTTTTTTTCTTCTATATTTGTAAACACTCTGTCTTCCAAATCTTGTCTTCGAATAGGTTTGTCAGTAGGAATCTCAACTACGATTTTCGAATATAACTCAAAAAATTCTTTTTCTCCTTGTTTGCCTGTTCCAGTCATACCTGCAAATTTGTCAAAAAGTTTAAATAAGTTTTGAAAGGTAATTGTAGCCATAATACTTTTGTCAATAGATAATTCAACATCCTCTTTAGCTTCAATTGCTTGATGCAAACCTGACTGTAATTTCGTACCTGGAAGCATTCGTCCTGTAATTCTATCTATAAGCACAATTTCTCCATTTAATATAATATAATCTAAATTGTAATCAAATAGATACTTTGCTCTTAATGATAAATTAATAATACGAACTAAATCAAAATTCATTTCATTATATAAATGATTTATTTTAAAATAATCATTTGCTTTATCAATACCTTGTTTTGTTAACCATATTTCCTTTTTATTTTTATCAAGTTTAAAATGTTTGTCATCTTTAAGCGTATGTATATATTCTTTTACAACTTCAAATAAATTAGACTGTAATCTTGGTGCTCCAGATATAACAAGAGGTGTTTGCGCTGCATCTAAAATTATTGAATCGACTTCATCTAAAATTGCAAAATGTAATTCTGGTAAAAATTTAGATTTTTTATGATCCGCTAAATTATCAGTAAGATAATCAAACCCCAAACGACCATTTGTTGTATATATTATGTCATGTGCATATAACTTTTGTTTTTCACCAGCTTCATACTCATAATCTGGAATATCTATAAAGCCCAATGATACAGTTAAACCTAACCATTCATACAATGGTTTCATTTCCACACAGTCTCTTTTAGCTAAGTAATCATTCGTCGTAATTAAAAATGTTCTTTTCCCTGTTAAGGCATTTAGATATAAGGGCATCGTCGCAGTTAACGTTTTGCCTTCTCCAGTTTGCATTTCAGCTATATTGCCTTGATGCATTACTATAGCACCTAGCACTTGCACATCTTTAGGATACATACCTAATACACGGTAAGCAGATTCTCTGACTACAGCATATGCTTCTGGTAATATTTTATCTAGCGACTCTTTAGATTCTCGTATTCGTTTTTTAAATTCTTGAGTTTTTGCTTTTAATGCCTTATCAGTATATTCAGAAAAAACATGACTCATTTTATTAATACTAATTAATGTTTTTTTTAGTTTTTTTAGACGCATTTTATTAATAGTATTGTCAATTTTATTTGTCATTTGAACACTTCTTTCCGAATTTTATATTTTATTATGTCTGATTTTATCTATCGTTTTACTAATAACATTTGGCTGTGCCAAATGATTACTCTCTATATGTTTGTCTTCGATAATAATTCGTCGAAATTGTAAGCTTTGAAACCCAGCATTCATTAATTCAATATTATAAGAATAAGCATTTAGTGGGTATTCAAACTCAATATTATCATTTTCGATGATTATACTTTTAATCTTTTCACCATTTTTTTTATATAAATTGATTTTAAAATACACTGATTTTTCAGGGGTCACATTATATTCAAATTTAATTCTATACTTGCTTCCTTTTTTCAAAATCGGTAATGAAGGAACTTGCCTATTTGTGGAATAGCTTGATAACATATACCATTTGTGTATTACCATTCCAGAGGGGAGCAATGAATTATCTATTTTTACGGATTTGTTATTAAATTTTAGCCTAGTCCCATACATAAAAGTACTTTTATGTATTTTTTTCCACATGATATTGAAGCGATTATTTTGATTCATATTATTCTCTCCCAAATTGATTATTTAAAATAATATGATAAAAGTTAACAAACCAACTTGTTATGGTTGCTGAATCATCATTGTGCCTACCAGGAATACCACGAGTCATTACATGCGTTTTAGCGTTTCTTAACACAAACATTAAATCATCAAATGCTATATCATCATAATCATCATTTTCCATATAAGCAATAGCAAACGTAGTATTTTCAACTTCATTTGTCTTGAATTTTTTCCAAAAACGTTTATTTAAATTATTGATATTCTTTTTATCAAATGTATCTTCTTGTGCCATTAAAATATCAAGTACTGTTCCAAAATCATTAGGTCTCTTTAATTTCATATTTTCAGCAATTCTGCCTATATTTACTAGTGGTTTACCAATAATAACAGCTCTTGGGTTTAATTGAGCGCCATAGTATAATGCTCCAAATGATCCCATTGACAATCCAGATAGTATCAAATCATCATCTTTAAAATTTAAATATTCTAATGTATCTTTAATAATATTTTTAATACTATTTTCATATGCTTCAGAGCCAAGATAAAATGATCCTCCTTCAATTCTAGGATCTCCAATAAGTAAAAATGGTGCTTTTAAATTTTTCATCATATAATATCCTTCAAATCCTTCTGCTGAACGATATCCACTAAAATATACATTTAATGGTGGCTTTAAATCACCAGGATTGAAATAATGTATAAACTCTTCTCCATGTTCATCATTATAACGTTGACCTCCCATTATAAATTGACCCATCTCTGCACGAGACCAACGTTTATGAATTGCTCTAAGATGAACAACACCACTCCCCTTTGCTTTTACTACTATTGAAATATTTGCATCATAAGGTCTTGGCATCAATTCCACTGGCTGTTTTAAATCTTTCATTGTCAATGTAATAACATCTTTCGTATGTTCTAATGAGCCAAATGGAATTAATCTAATTACAAACTGGATGTCGACATTTCCTTCTATAAAAAATTCAGGCCATAACTGTACCATCATATTCTTGTCATAAACTAAGTTTTGATTCCAACTAACAATTGGTATATATGATTTTCCAAAATCTCCAGATAAAATAAGTTCCTTATTACCTAAGTATTCAAATTCTCCTTGAAATTTAGGATGCACTTCTCCCTTAATTGGAGAAACTTTATCTCCATATTGTTTTGTAAATGCGCCAGCTTTTAATTTATAATGTAATTCATCTATTGATTTATAATATAAGGGCTTAATAAATTTGTGCTTTAAAAGTAAATTATTTTCAAATTGAGAATCCCAATATTTTTCATCTACATAAATTGTATACGGTTCTCCAACTAATTCAATAACTTCCAACAATTCTTGGGAATATGTTGTTTGAATAAATACTAAATTAAATGAACCAACTTCCTCTATTAAATTTTCAATTGCTTCTAAATATCCACTTTCAAATGTAAATAGTATGGGATCAAGATAATCTATGTACACATTTTTTTTATCTTGAAAAATAGGTTCTAAATCTTCTCCCCCGATTTGCAATATATTAAAATTTCTAGACATAAAACTCTCCTTTTATCAAATCATCCACTATTTTAATTATCTTAGTCGAACTAAATTCGTCTACTAATTTTATAGAAGATGAATAAGAATAATTCCAGTTTTTCAAACTTAATAAGAAATAATCTAGTGCTTGTATCATATCAGTTGAATTTGGTATTATTACACCATTTATATCAGGTGTTACATATTCCGTTTCTATTATATTAATTTGAGGTACTCCTGCACTGATTGCGCTAATTTGTAGATATAAATCTGGTTCCTCTCCCAAATCTATAACAACTCTTAATGTTGAAATTGCTCTGATTAAATCATCTTCAAATAAGACTGATTCAATTTTAATCATTTCTATGAATTCCATTTCTTCTTCTAACACATCAGCGATTTCTTCATTTAATTTTTTTTGTTTTTCATTATACAATTTATTTTTTTCTTTTACTATATCTAATAACCATTTCGGTGTTTTACTTGCTATATCTTTCATTAAAATAGTGACTTTAAAGTTTTCTTTATTTTTTATATAATTATATAATTGATTTATAATAATTTCGACTGTCTCTCTTGATAGATTGTCTATCCAAAAACCAATATTAATATCATATAATTGAGAACTTATATTTTCTATTTTTTCAGTATCAAAAGGTGTAATTCTAAATACTTTCATATCAATTAAATTGTTATTAATAATAACATTACATTCTCGTTCATTTTTTTTTGTATCAACTAAGCAACTTTTCACAGGTTGCATAGATTGAATTAGATTTGGCGTTATGTTTTTATTTCTATTTGAAAACACAGAAAAACATAATTGATTTTCCTTAAAATAGCGAGTAATAAGGTTATTATGTCTTTGATCTGAAGCAACAATAAAATCGTCCGATAGGGTTATTTGATATGTGTAAAACTTTTCAACAAGTTCTTCTATAATTTCCAACATATTCTTATACTTATTATGATCTAATAAATCTTTAACGGGAGTATTAGTTAATACTTCTCCAGTTATTAAATTTTCAGTTAAAACTTTTTCACCTAATACATTTAAATAAGTTTGTTCAATCTCTATGTCGTTTTCATATTTAATAATAGAAGATATAAATCCTCTATCGTCAAATATCATCTTTTTCTGTTGTACTCCATTTTCAAATTCATGTATATGAAGAATATATCCTTCCTGATTAAACTTAATTTGAGAGTACATATTTTCACTAATAACTGCTTCTATCATAAATGGTGAATATACAAACTCTGTGTCTTTAGACCAATTTAGCTCTAAATAATCAATGGCTTTTGGTAACGTATTTGGTGCATTTTGTAATACATCAAATACAGACCAATAATCGCTTTCAAATAGATCATGTCTATGTAAAAATAATCTTAAATTGGGTGAATAATTCAATACTAATAATTTATATTTACGCCCATTTTTCTTATGCATAGATATTAAGCTAATCATATCATCAAAACCTGTTTTATTCGGCTTATAATAGAAAGGAAGTGTATTATCTTTCCACAATTTTTGTTCGCTATACCACGCAGGTATAAAATATCTCATTAAAATTCCTCCCTAATATTTATCTAATATATTTTTATATCGATCAAAATAAGAATATGCCCTTAATGTTTCTGTTATACTTATACCAATATAAATTAATATAATAAGTTGTATTGAAAAATATATCTCTTTTGAAAGTTCTGGTATCAATAATGAACAATATAATGGTACTGCTAATATCAATGCCACTGTAATTGAACCAAACCAGCAAATTATTCTTGCTTTTTTATTTAAATATTTTTCAGTTTCTTCCCCAGGGTTAATGTTTATAAAATAATTACCATTTTTTAAAAATTCTTTAGCTTTTCTTTTAGTATTAATCAGAAATCTAGATAACAAATATCCAAAAATGATTTGTATTACAATATATACTGTAATACCTATATGATTATCAAAGCTAAAAATCACCACATTCATTTCTTTATTCAAAAGTAAATTTCCAATTAAATTAATAATATTATTTAACAATAAGAATATAGATAAACTTATCATTATAGATATACTTCCTGCTGGATTTAATTTCCAGGAAAGATAAGAATGTGAATTTTGTGTAGACATATTCATGATGTCTTTATAATATAGTCGATACTCTGATAATTCTATATAGAGAAGTATTAACATTGCTATAACTAATAAACCAATCACAATAAATAAAGTTGGTGTGATATTTATACTAGATAATTGTTGATGGAATAAAGATTTTATTAAACTCATTAATACTATTGGCATAGGTCCCCCAATTCCATATGTTGTATTTTGGTCAGCTAGCCAGACTAATAGTAATGTGCCCGTCAGTAAAATCATTATTAGTAATAGAATATTTGCATTCTGAATAATATTACTCTGAACATAAGTATGGATAACATAGTATGCTTGGATCGAGGCTATAAATATTGTTAATAGTTTTTCCTTTAATTGCTTTTCAGATTGAGTCTGTTTAACAATATTATCAATGTCTCTATATTTGAATAACATAATAATAATCATTGCTGTTAACCAGGGTCCTAACCCCAACGAAAATACGTTTAATGAGTTTAAATCTCCACCGACATTTGAGATAGCCAATTTTAAAAAACTATTATGGTTTGATTTAATTTTTTCATTACCAATAATAGAAATATTACTTCCAAATATGTATATAGCAAGAATGGTTATTGTAAAAATTACTCTTTTGTGTAAAATTTTTATTTTTTTATTTTTTAACATTTTTCCACTTTCCACCTGAAGTTTTAAAATTTAATATGATTGCAAAGAGGCTAAAAACATAGTTGATTTACTATCATGTAAATTCAATATTATGTCTTAGCCTCTTTACTTTATTTCATATTATTATTGGTTACTATCTTTTGCTATGTTATTTTTTATCTCTTTTACTTTTACGTGATTTTTTCATTAGACCTAATCCAGTAAGTAATGAAAGAACAGCTCCCATCAATACATTTGTATTATTATTATCATTATTATTACCCGTCTCAGGAAGCCCTTTGTTTTCATTACTATTATGTTTGTGATTTGATTGTTGATCTACATTAGATGAGCTTGAATCAGAAACGCTTGTGCTTACTGACGCACTGTCTGATGTACTCATTGAGCTTGAATCCGATACGCTTGTGCTTAATGATGCACTGTCTGATGTACTCATTGAATTTGAGTCAGAAACGCTTGTGCTTAGTGACGCACTATCTGATGTACTCATTGAGCTTGAATCCGATACGCTTGTGCTTAGTGACGCACTATCTGATGTACTCATTGAGCTTGAATCCGATACGCTTGTGCTTAATGATGCACTGTCTGATGTACTCATTGAGCTTGAATCAGAAACGCTTGTGCTTACTGACGCACTGTCTGATGTACTCAT
>NZ_JBXWKZ010000032.1:0-27688 GCF_058191515.1 Staphylococcus sp. CoH_129_LAB_1
TTCAAAAAATTAAAATTGAACGGTTTAGTTAAGTAATGCTTATTTTATTTGTAAATGCTTGACTAATCGTAGGAAAAGAGTGGGACAGAATGTATTTTGAATGTATCGTCCCATTTCACTAAGTTTAGCAAGAAGAATTAGAATTGAAAAAAGCCTAGTATAAGCGTATTTTCAACTCAGTCATCGAATGATAACATATTAAAAATGCCCAAGACACTTAATGATGTCTCAGGCTTCGTTATCTATTTGTTCAAGAAGTTACGTATATATTTCTTGTTTATTTATATAGTCATTATTGTGGTTTTAGAACGACTTTAATATTGTTATCTTTTTTCTGATCGAAAATATCATACGCTTGTTTTGCTTCTTCTAAAGGCATGGTATGCGTTATAATTTCTGTTGGATCAAACACTTCATTTTTAATCATTTCATATAATTTTGGCATTTGATAAATCACTGGCGCTTGACCACTTTTTACTTGGACATCTCTATTAAAAATTAAATCTACTGGAAAATTATCTGCAGGGGTAGCATAAATACCAGTTAAATGGAGAAAAATAGGTAAAGTTAAAAGTATTGGAATAAGTAACTTTAATAGAGAGGTTTTTCTTTAGAAAATTCATATAATGTTTAGCAATACTATTGAAGAAGATAAAAAAAGAGATTATACCATCGATAGTATAATCCCAGTGGATAAATAATATTATGCGATTATTCTTTTATTTGTCTATATTCAATTATTTAAATTTAACTGTAAAAAGAAATAAGTATATATTAATTTATATACTATATATTTAGTTAAGTCATATAAGAATATAGAATTTAATGAAGACCATACGCATGTCTAATTTTATATAATTCATGTTCACTTAAATAGAATTTGTTAGTATTGTCTACATATTTTTGGAATATATTCTTAGATTCTTTAGGTGAGATAATATATTCGTTTTTTAATTTTTCTAATTCTTGTGCTACACTTGTTGCAAAATTATATTGATCATCACGTGTGTGATAATCATTAAAACCATTTTCTGATTGTTTTATTAAATCTTCTATTTTAGTTGAATATTTATTATTTCTTGATAATCTAGATTTTCTAAATTTCTCTAAAGTTCTCATCGCTTTAGCGTATTTATCTTCGATTGCTTTTACTCTATTTAATGTTTTTAATGAAGCTCTATTTGGTATAACGCGATGTGATGAATCGTAAGCGTATTTATCTTCAATTGCTTTTAAAGTTTCATTAAATTTGTCTGTAGCTTGATCTTCGTTATTTTGATTTGCTCTATCTAATTCGCTATATGCATTTTGTATTTCTAATTGCTTGGCCACTTCTTTTAAATATTGTGTTAATTCATTCATTTAAACAAACTCCTTTATTTAATTTTCCTTTCTTGAAAGCTATCCTCTTAGTTAATATTATATATATATCACTCAATACATATAATAAAACATTATGAATTAATTATAAATTATTTAACAAGATATAATATTTAGTATTAGTATCATTATATATATTAAATGTTAAAAAATTACAACAATGAGTATTAAAAATTGTAAAAAATATAGTAAAAATTCTTGTTAATACATATTTTTAATAAAAAAGGTAGGCGTTAATGTTGACGTATGAACGTAACTAACGTAACTAAAAGAAAAATATAAAAATATTAATGTTTAGGTGGAACAACGAAGTCAAAGTGAATTCTGTCCCAATACAACTAGATTAATTGAATAACATATTTATAAATTTTGTTTTTTCTACATAAAATTAACTCATGTGATTAGGTAAAGGATACAATCAAACAAAGTAATAAAATATGATACAATTGCTAATTTGCTACTTTGAATATTTCAATTTCTTCTTATGCCCCCACATAAGCAATTATAATTACACCACAGTTACACGGCGTTAGTCGTTATTTTTTATATAATTGATAAATTCTTGTATGATTTTATCTTTGAACTTTGCCTCACTTATAACCGATACAAATGTGATGGAAACATCAAATGGTTTTCCAAGTGAGACAGCTTCAATCATTTCATCGTCTAAGAAATGTTCATTTTCTACCATTAAGCTTGAGACAATGCCTAACCCTAACCCTTCTGCAACGGTTCTCATGAGTACGATTGGATTGTTTGTTTTAAACACTATTTTGAGAGGGGCATGATTTTTTTCAAATTCCTTTAATTGATATTGGTAAAATCCGCGATCATAAAGGACAAAAGGATAATTTTGAATGTCTTCTAAATTAACATAATCTCTAAAAGTCAATTTAGACTTTTTGGGAACTAATAATTTGAATTTGCTTGTTAAATTAAGCGACACTTCTCTTAGCGATGATGTATTCTCTTCTGTTTCTTGTTTGCCAATTAATCCAATATCCATCTCACCTTTTTCAACGCTATTAATGATATCTTCTTTATCTGCTTCTAATATTTCTACTTCTACATTTGGATAATCAGTTTTAAATTGAGACAATGCTTTAGGTAGAATTTTATGGAAAATCGTAGGAATAGTTCCAATTTTTAACATGCCAGCTATATCTGTTTTCATATTTTGTACTTCTACTAATAAACTTTCTTTTGATTCAATAATTTCTAATATGTAAGGGACTAATCTTTGACCTTCATCAGTTAAAAATGTCCCTTTTCTTGAGCGATGAAATAATTTGTAACCTAGTTCTTTTTCAAGATTTGCAATAGATTGGCTCATTGCTGATTGGCTTATATGCATTTTTTCACTCGCATGTATAATGGATTCTGTTTCATAAACGGTTTTTACGTAAGAGAGTTGTTCAAAATTCATAGCTTATCTACCTCTTTTATATCGGTTTAACTTATATATACTTCAATAATTCTAATTATACATTAGTAATATTAATCATTATAATAAATAAGTAATACAATGATGCGAAAAAATAAAAGTTTAGGAGGAAAAATATGGAAGTAAGACTGTGGACAAAAGATTTCTTATCAGTAACGTTTGTAAACTTCTTTATGTATTTAGTTCATTATATGCTTATCGTTACGGTAACGGAATACACTATTGAGCAATATCATGCCTCTGAAAGTGTAGGCGGTTTAGCTGCAGGTATCTTTATTATAGGAATGCTAGGTGGCCGTCTTGGTTCAGGTAGAATTATAGATAATTTACAACCTAAAAACGTATTACTTGGAGGAACTTTTTTCTCAGTTATTGCAGTAGCATTATATTTTATGATTAATAGTTTATGGATTTTAATGCTAGTTCGTTTTATTCATGGTATTGCTTTTGGCTTTTCATCTACAGCGACTGGTACAATTTCTTCACGTATTGTGCCTGAAGATCGTAAAGGTGAAGGCATTGGTTATTATGGTTTAAGCGTTACGCTAGCTTCAGCATTTGGTCCGTTTTTAGGTTTAATTTTTAATAAGAATTTAGGTTTTGAATCTATCTTTGGAATTAGCTTAATCAGTATCGTTATTGCACTCATTTTAACTTTCTTTATTAAAAAATTACCTGTATTAAGTACACACATTAACAAAGAAGATAAGCCTAAAGGTATTCATGCTTATTTACAAAAAGAAGCTTTACCTATTTCAATGGTAATTATTTTAGTAGGTGTGGCATATGCTAGTGTTCTATCATTCTTATCCATTTATACTGAAAAAATTAATTTAGTCACTGCATCAAGTTTCTTCTTTGTTGTCTTTGCAATTGTCACATTCGTTACACGTCCATTTACAGGTAAAATTTATGATAATTATGGTGAAAATAAGATCATGTATCCTGTAATAGGTAGCTTAATGATGGGTCTTATTATTTTAGGATGCACACATTCAAGTCTAGTACTGTTAATTTCAGCTGCGTTTATTGGTTTCGGTTATGGAACAATTGTACCGACAGCTCAAGCGATTGCTATTCAACAATCACCACCTAATAAAATGGGATTAGCAACATCTACATTCTATATATTTACGGATTTTGGCGCAGGGATGGGACCATTTATCTTAGGTATTATTATTCCATTTTTAGGTTATCGTTATCTTTATATTGTGATGGGAATTTTAGTCTTTATCGCAGGCGTTTTATATTTCTTTTTACATGGTAGACATCGTAGTCAACCGTTCGATACACATTAATATGCGTAAAAAAGCCGGGATTATAGCATCTCGACTTTTTTAGTGATTACCATTATATTAAATTTTTATGAGTTGTTTTATTGTATATCCAACGTATCAATAAAGCGGCAGCGATAAATAAACCGATATAGCCTACAATTGGGAAGACAATATTAATTAAATCAGCGAAGCCTACAAAACTTAGTGTAAAAGCTAATACTAAAGAAGAAATTAATAATACAAAATAACGTGGCGTACGGAATTCTGAAAAACGAGTTAAGAATGGATAAATCATTCCTACACAACTATTAAAAATAACGCCAACCATGACAGCAGACATGAGAATACCAAGCCAAGGATGAATATCTTTTGCTAATAATAGCGTAGGAATATCAACTGAATTAGCTTTTTCAACATTAGCAAGTAGTCCAGCAATCATAATTAATAGTAGTATGCTAAAGATAATGCCACCATATGCTGCGCCACGTCTTGCAACTTTATGACTCTTCGCATCTCCACCTACAATAGTTAAGAAGCTAAAACTATTACCTACAATTATACCGCCATATATAATCGCATCCCACCACCAAGCTTTTGGCGTATTTGTTTTTGAGGGATGAATATGTTGTGAGACGTCATTATAAGGAATTGTAGGATGAATAATATTAAAGCCGGCGATAATGAAAACGGCAATGACTAAGAAGGGCGTCACAATACCTAATATATTAATGATTTTATTAAAGTTTAAAAGTAA
This sequence comes from Staphylococcus sp. CoH_129_LAB_1, assembly GCF_058191515.1. NCBI lineage: Bacteria > Bacillati > Bacillota > Bacilli > Caryophanales > Staphylococcaceae > Staphylococcus > Staphylococcus sp. CoH_129_LAB_1. Next base: position 4,856 of record NZ_JBXWKZ010000032.1, read on the forward strand.
AATGAAAAATAATAGTATCACAATTGCTAGTGATCCCATCCATGTTGGTACATTAAACCCTTGTTTTAATGCTGAACCTCCTCCAGCAATCATTACGACTGTTAGGCCAAATAAAAAGAAAACAATGAGGTAATCCACAATTGTTCCTAAAACTTTACCAAATAAACGATGTAACGAAATATCATATTGATTTGCATCTAAACGATAACCTAATTTAGAGGTTTGACGTGTCCCAAATATTACAATGATTCCAGTAATAATCGCTGCTATGTATGCATAGTTTCCATGATTTACAAAGAATTGTAATAATTCTTGCCCTGTAGTGAATCCAGCACCTACAATAAAACTTAAGTAAGCAAGTGTAATCCTGATGGCAGTTTTATTTTCTTCACTCATAGAAAGAACCTCCTTAAATAGTACATATACACAGACTAACATAATTTTAAAAAATAATTTATTTAAAAAATATAGTGTGAAATATATTTAAGGTAATGATTTACGATATATAGATATAGTAAAGCTTATTCAAATGCTAGTGTTTTAAACACGTTATTATTTGAATAAGCTTTTTTAAGGAGAATGAGGAGTGCTTAAACTTTTCGATATCGTTTGAGACCAAGAATATTTAAAACGATAAATATAAGAATAAAAATGAAAAGAATAAAGATATCAAACCAAATATCAGACCATCCTTGTCCCTTAATCATAATGTTAGTTAAAGCATCACCAGCATAGCGTAAAGGGAACAGGTATCCAATATTACTCAACCACGGTGTCATATTTTCTAATGGAAAGATACCAGAAAAGAATACTTGTGGAATCGCAACAATTGGAATGAATTGAACCATTTGAAATTCTGAGTTTGCAAAGGTAGAGATGAAAATGCCCATAACGAGTGCAGCGATGGCTAATAAGATATTGATGAGTAAGACATACCCGAGACTACCCGCAAGATGTATGTTTAATAAATAAATTGAAAAGAACACGATGATTAAGGTTTGGATAATCGCAAAGATACCATACCCGAGTAAATAACCAAAAACAATTTCACTTCGTTTAATTGGCGTAGCAAGGACACGTTCTAATGTTCCAGTTGTACGCTCTCTTAATAATGCGATGCCTGAAATAAGAAAAACGAATAAAAAAACAAAGAAACCCATGAGAATAGGGAACATTTTGTCAAAATAGTTACTATCCTTGTCACCATATAAATAATTGTTGTCTAATTGAAGATTATCAGAGTCTTTATCTTTAGCAGATTGGGGTAAAGATGCCATTAATTTTTTCACGTCATCCATTTTATCTTTTTGAATGGATTGATGGAGTAACTGCTTAATTGAAGCGGATTTACTTGGATCTTCATTAGTGTACGTAACATGTAAGGTTTGATGATTTTGATAAATAAAAGCATCGAGATGATGTTGCTCAATTTTAGATTGAATATGTTGATTAGACTCAAAGTGTTTGAACTTAACATCATCACTCTTAATATGATCAGTAATGTGGCTTGATACTGAATCGGCAACACCGATATTTAATGTATTATCTTCATTAGAATTGAAAATAAAGTACATCAATGTAAGAACTAATAAGGGTGCTAAAAACATAAGTGCTAGAGTACGTTTGTCTTTGAGTAATTCAATAATAACACGTTGAATCATTGCTAAAAGTTTCATTAATGTTTAACCTCCTCGGCTTTAATAAATACTTCTTCAATTGTTTTGACATTAAATTTTTGTTTTAATTCATCTGGCGTACCTATTGCGAAGAGTCGTCCTTCTACGATGAGAGCAATTTTATCGCAACGTTCAGCTTCATCCATGACGTGTGTTGTAACAATGACACTTTTACCTTGTCTTGTTAAAGATTTTAATTGTCTCCATATTTGTTGTCTTAGTTTAGGATCAATACCTACAGTAGGTTCATCTAATATGATGAGGCTTGGATTAGATAAAAGGGTAATCGCTAATGATAAACGACGTTTCATACCGCCTGAGAATGTATTGACTGTTTTATTTAAAGCATTTTCTAAGTTCACTAACGCCATATTATTGTTCATGCTTTCTGTTAATTGCTTACCTTTAAGTCCTACTAAGTGACCAAAAAACGTAAGATTATCCTTAGCTGATAATGATTCATAAAGCGCATTGGTTTGTCCCATATAACCAATACGACTTAATACATGACGGTTAGGCATACGTTTTTCAAATATTTCTGTAGTTCCTGAATTTAATTTTTCCATACCTAGTAAGCATTTAATTGTAGTCGTTTTGCCAGAGCCACTTGGTCCTATGATACCTAATAATTCACCTTCTTGAATGTTTAAACTAATATCATCTAATACGTTATGTTTACCGTACTGTTTTACCGCGTTGGTTAATTTTGCAATTGGTTGTGTCATGTAATATTACCTCCTTATTTGACACAGTGTTTAATTACTGTATATTCAATATAAATTAAATTTTTAAGCTTGAGCGTATCAATTTGAAATAATCAGACATATGAATTATAAATGTTCAATAATATTTAGGAGGGGCCAGCAAATGAATGAAAAAGTTGTAGATAAACGTGTATATAAAACACTAATGAAAATTGAAAAAGGTATGATTCAACTATTAAAAAGTAAATCATATAAAGAAATAAGCGTTAAAGATATTTGTCGAGAAAGTGGTATTAGTAGGGGAACGTTTTATCAACATTATCAAGATAAAGATGACTTTTTATACCAGTATCAAAATGAAATAATGAAAAAAGGAAAACGATGGTTGAAACAAATCGAATGTAAAGAACGGCTACAATTTTTTGAATATGCATTAAACTTTTGGATTCATGAGGGAGAGTTACTTTTACTACTATTGAAAGATGAGAGTGCATATATTATTCATCAAGCTATGAAGAAAAATTTTCAAAAAAATATCGAAGTTCGCTTAGTACCTATAATAAATACTGCGTTGCTTACGAATAAAGAAAAATATTTTCTCATTATATTTATGAGTAATGCAATTTTTGGTGTCTTACAAGACTGGGTTCAAAGGGGAAGACTAGAATCACCAAAAGAATTAACGCTCACGATAGATAAAATTTTTAAAACTGTATTCGTACAATAGAGTCATTATTTTGTTGGAAATGTTTAATTAATAGAAACAAATTCTTGTTTACTATATAGATTTTGGTAGTATTAAATTTTGAAAACGATTTCATTTTTTTGAAGGAGGTATGAAAATGAATCATTCAACAGTAAAACAATTCATTGAAAATGGAAACTTAACTATTGGTATTGAATTTGGCTCAACTCGAATTAAGGCAGTTGCGATTGATGATAAATGTCAAACTTTGGCTACAGGTGCTTTTGAGTGGGAAAATACATATCAAAATGGTTATTGGACATACTCTATGGACGACGCATGGGTAGGTCTGCAAAAAAGTTATAGTGAAATGACTAAAAAGATAAAAGATACCTATGGCACGACGGTTAAAAAAATTAAATCATTAGGTATTAGTGGAATGATGCATGGTTATTTGCCATTCGACGAAAATGAAGATTTACTTGTGTCCTTTAGAACGTGGCGTAATAATAATGCGCATGAAGCAGCTGAAAGGTTAAGAGATGCATTTCAAGTTAATATTCCAGAGCGTTGGAGTATCGCCCAATTATATCAATCTGCATTAGATGAGGAAAAACATGTAGATAAAGTACGCTATATAACTACACTTGCTGGTTATATTCATTGGTACTTAACAGATCAAAAAGTATTAGGTATCGGGGACGCTTCTGGTATGTTTCCGATTAATATTGAAACACAAGAGTATCGAAAAGATGTTGCTGATCGTTTTAATCAACTATTTTCAGAAAGAGGTTACCAACAGGACATTTTAGATATATTACCTAAAGTGGTGGTTGCAGGTGAAAATGCTGGTTATCTTACATCAACAGGTGCTAAACTTCTTGATCCAAATGGTGAATTAGAAGCAGGGTGTCCAATGTGTGCACCTGAAGCTGATGCTGCAACAGGTATGGTCGCTACCAATAGTGTTGCTCCAAAAACGGGGAACATTTCTGCGGGAACAAGTATTTTTTCAATGATTGTATTAGATGAGCCTATTCAACATGTTTATCCAGAAGTAGATATTGTAACGACACCTGATGGTTACGAAGTCGCAATGATTCATGCTAATAATTGTACATCTGATATTAACGCATGGGTCGATTTATTTGGCGAAGTATTAGAAACAATGGGCGTTAAATATGACAAAGGAACTCTTTTTACAAAACTGTTTGAAAGTGCTTTAAATGGTGATGATAAATTGGGGAATTTACTTTCTTATGGTTATATATCTGGAGAGTTTATTACTGATGTTCAACAAGGGTACCCGATGCTTGTTAGATCGATTGATAGTTCATTTAACTTAGCTAATTTAATGAAGTCACATATATATAGCGCATTTAGTACATTAAAAATTGGTATTGATTTACTAAAAGAAAATGAAAATATTGAAATTAACTCTATATATGGGCACGGCGGTATATTTAAAACTGAAAAAGTCGCTCAAACATTTTTAGCAGCAGCAATGCAAAGTCCAGTTAGTGTGATGCAAACAGCGAGTGAAGGTGGTGCATGGGGGATTGCCGTTTTAGCTAGATTTTTAATAGAAGAAAGCGATATGCGTTTAGCGAATTATCTTAATAATGTTGCATTTAAGGGAACTGAATCGATTCATATTGAACCGAGTAAAAAAGAAATAGAAAGTTTTAATCGTTATATCAAACGTTTTAAAGAAGGGTTACCTATTGAACGTCTTGCTAATGAACAATTTAAAGCACACTAATTTAAAGTAACTGGGAAGGTAGGAAAGGTTTATTAACAAATTTAGGTGTTATGAGTTTTGAACCCAAATTGAAAAAGCTTGTGGCTGATCAATTTTCATTTATTTATAAAGATGCACAACAATCTAGTGTAAAAGTTGTATTGTCGAAGGAGTATTTATTATTTTGACTACTTTTAGATATTGGGCTATACATAAAAGTGAGAAAAAGTTAGATGATATGACACAGACGTTAATTGATGTATATCTATTTGGAATTATCAAAACAGCAGGTATAGACCCATACGATAGTAATCATATAAATAGTTTGAAGTAATCCGAAAAATTTAAAAGATGAAAATACTATATAAAAGAGGCTGGGCATAAATCCCAGCCTTTTATTAGTTTAGGTTAAAACAAAAAAAGTGATAAACTCAGTCATCACTCAAAATCAATTATTTGTCATCTTTTTTATCTTTATTATCGTGTTTTTCTCCACCAGTGTATTCATTAATTTGATCTTTTACTTTATTTACTTGTTCATTATCACTATTTTTAAATTTTTCAGCTGCATCTTTTGCTTTATCTATAAAACTCATTATAACAAGCTCCTTTCAAGTTAATGTTTTAATATGTGAGTTACTTTGACTTCCTAATATTTGTTATCTACCACAATACTATCGTTATAAACATTTATCTCAAATAAAAATATATTAATAACGTAGTATGATTATACATTTATGAAACACGATAATTCTTGTTATAAGATGACGCATCTAATCATCTTCTAATGAAACAATGGAGCGTCTATTGGGCCTCGTCGTGGGATGTTAAATTCAAAGTGTATTCTGCTCTTTTTCCTTTACGTTTACATTGTACTGATATCAATCACAAATCGATACTTCACTTTTGATGCCAGCACTTTTTCATAAGCGTTATCAATGTCATCTGCTGTAATTAATTCAATTTGTGGGGCGATATGATGTTCAGAACAGAAATCTAACATGTCTTGAGTTTCTTTAATACCACCGATAGCAGATCCAGCAAATGAACGGCGATGACCAATTAAATTAAATACTTGTAATGATACAGGCTCGGCTGGGGCGCCAACATTAACGAGTGTACCATCTAAGGCTAATAATTTAAGATAGTCATCTATCTCTAATTTTGCACTTACAGTATTAATAATTAAGTCAAATGAACCAGCAAGTTCTTTAAATGTTGATTCGTCACTTGTTGCATAATAAGCTGAAGCACCAAATTTTAAACCATCTTCTTTTTTATTTAACGTACGTGATAATACAGTCACGTTAGCGCCCATTGCATGTGCAATTTGAACTGCCATATGTCCAAGACCACCCATACCAATGATTGCAACATTCTTTTTACCTTCATAGGCTTTCCAATGATTTAAAGGCGAGTAAGTTGTAATGCCCGCACATAGTAAAGGAGCAGCAACCTCTAAACTGATATTGTCGGGAATGCGTAATACGAAATCTTCTTGTACAACAATATGTGTTGAGTAACCGCCTTGTGTTTTCTCACCATATTTGTCAGTACTTGCATAAGTACCTACACTTCCATTTAAGCAGTACTGTTCTTCGTTATTTTTACAGTTTTCACATTCACCACAAGAATCCACCATACATCCAACGCCTACACGGTCGCCAACTTTATATTTAGTGACGTTAGGACCGACTTCTTTAACAATACCTGCAATTTCATGACCTGGTACGAGTGGATAATCGACAGGCCCCCATTCTTCTCGAGCAGTATGGATATCAGAGTGACAAATACCCGCATATTTAATTTCTATTAATACATCATGTTTATCTAAATCACGACGTTGAATTTCAGTAGCGAAAAATTCAGAATTTGGGCCATTTACAGCTCTTGCTTTTACATTCATCATAGTCATTTCCCCTAATACATATAAGATAGAATATACGCATTTGTATTATTCTTCATATTGACAATAGAGACCTAGATCAATTAAGTCAACATATTAAACTCAGTATGTATAGCGCAAGGTAATTTTAAACTAACCGTTGTGAGACTTGTCTCAATGACGTCATATTAGAAAGGAAAGTAAAATAAAACAGATAAATAGACTTTTAATAAAAATGTAATTATATTGGTAACATGTTGAGGGACATCTAAGAGACATCTCTGACAAATATAGAAGTGGAGGAACAAACGATGAACATTGGTATTATTGGAGCAACAGGTAAATTAGGAACTAAAGTATTAGATGAAGCACAACAACGTGGGCATGAAGTAACTGCGATTGTAAGAAATGCTGCTAAATTAGATAATGATAAAGATGTTAAAGTGATTGAAAAAGATGTATTTGATTTAACTTCAGACGATATTAAAGATTTAGACGTGGTAGTCAATGCATTTGGCGCACCATTAGGTGAAGAAGAAGTGCATGTTGAAGTGGGACGCGTATTGATTAACATATTAAAAGATGTAGACACAAGAGCCATTATTGTAGGTGGTGCTGGGAGTCTATTTGCAGATGATGCGCATACTATACGCGTTATTGATACACCAGATTTCCCAGAAATAGTGAAACCAACAGCTAAAGGATCAAGTCGTAACTTACAAGATTTACAAAATGCTGAAGGAATTACTTGGACTTTTATTAGCCCATCAGCGGAATTTGACTTTGAAGGGAAACGTACTGGCACATATACGTTAGGAAAAGATCAATTATTATTTAATAGTAAAGGTAATAGTTATATTAGTTATGCAGATTTTGCTATTGCTATAGTAGATGAAGCTGAAAATAAAGCGCATATTAATGAACGTTTCACAGTTGTTGGTGAAGAAGAATAATAGTGATCTTAGATGTCTTTTAGGCGAAACAATTAAAAAGGCTAAACTGAAGCAAAAGTAATTAGCTAAAATGCAATGGTAGTAATAAAAATATTAAAAGAATAGTCTAAAGAATATCCTCCGAGATAGTATCTAGGAGGATATTTTAGCGTGTGACTACATTATTTTGTTTTTTAATAATAGATTCATAACTAATTAATTATAGAAAAAGTAGGGTATTAAATATAGGAAGACTTTAAAGGAGAGAGTGAGGATTAATATTAAAAAAGTTACAAGAATTGTATTACCCTTAGTTGGTGGAATGATTATTGGAAGATTAACAGCTAAAGCTCAAAATGATTATAAACAATATGAAAAACCACCTTTTTCACCTCCAGCTAAAGTATTTCCAATCGTATGGCCACTACTTTATACATCAATGGGAGTAGCTTATCAATTATCGTATACGCATGCAGCTCATAAAAGAGAGAAACAGTCCATAATACGTGCTCATTATGCACAATTAGGATTGAATTATGCGTGGACGATACTTTATTTTAATTTAAAACTGAGAAAGACATCTTTAATTGAGAGTTACGTATTACTTGCAGCTGGAAATATTACTGCACATCGTTTTTATGCATCTAATAAGTATGCTGGTTTATTGATGTTACCTTATGTCATTTGGTTAAGTTACGCAAGTTATTTAAATGGAGGTAATTTAGTCTTAAATAAAAATAAACCAGGTTATACTAGAGATTAAAGTTGAATGATATGTATAATAAAATCTATAGTAGGAATATATTAAGTGGCAGTATTAAATGAACTTATGTATTATTCTTTTATAAAAAATATATAAAAAAAAGCACAAGCAAGTATACATACATGCTTGTGCTAAAATTTATTTTTAAACAGGGACAACGTTTGTTGCTTGTTCGCCACGTTGACCTTCAGTGATGTCAAACTCTACTTTTTGACCTTCTTCTAAAGTTTTATATCCATCAGTAGCGATACCTGAGAAGTGAACGAACACATCGCCGCCGTTTTCTCTTTCAATAAATCCAAATCCTTTTTCTGCGTTAAACCATTTTACTGTACCGTTATTCATATAGAATACCTCCAAGTGCTTTTGCACATCATATTTGTAACAAATTCATAAATTAAAAGAGAATATTCTATAAAAATATACTACAATCCAAAATACGAGCTTTTATTACGTGAAACCAACTATACACGTTTTGAATGAATAAGTACAGCATTATTTAAAAAAATTATAATTTTTTTAAATAGTAACCATGTAAGATATATGTTGACTTAAAAATGCAACTATTTTTTAATGTATCCTAAATTGCCACCAACAGTTTCATAAAAATCAAAACGCATGCTTGATTTGATAACTGAGCCATTTAAATCTTTATCTAAAACTGTAAGGGCTAATTTTCCATCAGGTAAATTCTTTGTTGTAAATTGAACAGTATATTCTCCAGATTTAAAACGATGTTTCTTAATATCTAATACGATGAATTGAGTTGGATCTTTTCGATGTTTTACTTCTAGATACTTTAACTCAGAATTTTTAGAAAGTATTTTTAAGAAAACCTTATCGTTCTCTTGAGAGATTTTTAGTAATGTAGGATGCATTCTTTTTTTGTAATGTGTTCCTTTAAACGAATAGTAATATATATCGTTTTTCTCATGAAGCGGCTTATCATCTTTTTTAAGATAGAATTTAACAAAACTGATAATGTCTTCTTTATTCCCCTTACGTATTAATTTGATGGCTTGTCGGTTTAAATCATCATCTACATAGTCTAAAGCATCGAAATGTTCATCTACCATATGAATGATATTTTGAAAAATAGGAAGTAACTCATTTATGTTTTTAATAAAACCTTTTTTATAGAATTTAGCTTCTAAAATATCTTTATTAATAATACGATATAGTAAATTAGGCATTAATTTATTATTTTTATACTTACTCATTAAGTGACGATAGGCTTCACCTTGCCATTTCATACGATTAATATGTGTTGATTTTTCAGATTTCACTAAAGAAATATTATCGTCGTAACGGTTAGCACAATAAACCACATCTTGTGTTGTACTAATACGTTTAGTATTGAAAAAGACTTCTGCGAAAAATTGTAAATCTTCTCCAAAAATCATTTCTGGAAATTGGATATGATTCTTTTTAATGACGCTAGCTTTAATCATACGACCAGCAGGTGCTAAATGATAAAATGATTTTCTAAAGTGTTTTAAATCCACTTTATTATATGCAATTTTAGATAGAGCAACGCCACTTCTAGCTATGCGATCACTATACACATATTTTGTTAAACCAGTAGCATAGTCTGTCTTGTTTGTTTTTAAAAGTGTATATAACTTTTCCAGAGCATCTTCAGGTAACCAATCATCGCCATCTATAAACATGATGTATTTTCCTTTACTTAAATCAATAGATAAATTTCGTGGTTTCGCAGGCGTACCCGAATTTTGATCTAGTTGAATAAATTTGTAATTAGAAAAACTGTCTATTTTTTTAGAAATAATGTCAACGGTTTGATCAGTAGAACAGTCATCCACCACGATTAATTCAAAATCTTTCACATCCATCGATTGTTTTAAGATACTATCTAATGTTTTATTAATAAACTTTTCTTTATTATACGTACTAATTAATACACTTACTTTAGGTCTATGGTTTATTTCTTTACTCTTTATAACCTTCATTTTTATACTCCTTTAATTAGTAATCTTTTTGATAATATAATGTATTTTAAAAAGTAGTTAAAATACAAATAATAATCTAATTATATTTAATATAATCAATTTTTTCTATCGCTATTTATTGTAACAATCTAATTATAAATTATGTTATATTTTTTGTTTTTGAGTATTAATATATCTATTATCATCATAATAATTTTTAATTATCTATAAAAACACCTAATTAGGTAATGATGATATATATGAAATTGGAAAATAAAATGAACGCTGATTTATGTATATGAAATGCGAGGCTTTCTAAGGAAAATCAAAAATGTTATAATTACAGTTGAAAACGATTCCAATGAATTGTTATTTGATATAGCTATTTAATCATTGAATTAAATGTCTATATCAAGTAATAAATAGGAGAGATAGAAATGAACGATACAGATCAAATACATACTAAAAATACTGAAGAACAAGGTATTACCCTACCCTATTTAAAAAAAGCAGTTATTTTTTCTATTACATTTGGCTTCTTCGGAGTAAACATGGCATTTGCACTTCAATCAGCAATGATGGGAAGAATATTTCAAACGCTAGGCGCCGACCCCAATAATTTAGGTTGGTTTTTTATTTTGCCGCCATTAGCAGGAATGATTGTACAACCACTTATTGGATATTATTCTGATAGAACTTGGACTAGATTTGGACGTCGGATGCCGTATCTTTTAATTGCTGGTCCAATTGGAGCGATCGTATTAGTCCTATTACCTAATGCAGGTTCGTTTGGATTTGGATATGCATCACTTATGGCTTTGTCATTTGGTGCAATAATGACGTTACTTATGGATTTGACTTCAAATGCGTGTATGCAGCCCTATAAAATGATTATTGGAGATATGGTAAACGAAAAACAAAGAGATATGGCCTGGTCATGGCAACAAATCTTCTCAAATTTAGGTGGTATTATTGCTACACTATTACCATTTTTACTAACAATTATGGGAATGAGTAATGTAGCACCTAAAGGGGAAGTACCGATGACAGTAAAAATAGCTTATTATATTGCAGCAGCGGTATTACTCATTGCTTCTATTTGGACTGTTCTTTCCGTTAAAGAATATGAACCTAAAGCATATAACTATTATCACGGCATTTCAGATGATAATAGGAATGAGAAATTAAATTTATGGCAACTGTTAAAAACTGCGCCTAAACAATTTTGGCAAATTAGTGTAGTTCAATTTTTTAACTGGTTTGCATTAATGTATCTCTGGACATATTCAACAGGTGCAATAGCAAAAAATGTATGGAATGCGACAGACCCTTCTTCAGCAGGATATCAAGCAGCAGGGAACTGGTATGGTGTTTTATACTGTATACAATTTTTAAGTTCAGTTATTTTTGGTTTTGTCATTGCAAAATCTAAACCCTCTCAAAGAAAATTCTGGTATAGTTTTGGATTAATTTTTGGTGGATTAGGCCTTATTTCAATGTTCTTTATTCATAATCAATGGTTACTCATTATTTCATTTATATTCATTGGTATTAATAACTTAACGATGAACACCCAACCATTTACACTATTAACCGAAGCAATTGATGGAGAAAATTCAGGTGCTTATCTAGGATTATTTAATACAAGTATTTGTCTACCACAAATTGTCGCTTCTGTAGTAAGCTTTGCACTGTTCCCGCTATTAGGAAGTTCAATGCCTGCGATGTTATTATTTGCAGGAATCATGATGCTTCTGGGTGCAGTCTCAGTTAAATTTATAAACGCAAAATTTGAATGAAATACTAAAAAATAAAAATAATTTATTTATAATTTGTAAGAGCGAAAAATAAGTTTTCGCTCTTTTTTTATAAAAAACTATCAGAAATATTTCATAAACAATACAATGATAAAGATGAAATCATTAGGAGTTGAATGTAGTTGGGAGATATAAAACTTTTCATTATAAATGAAGGAATATGCATGAATTATGTGGTGAATCACTCTCTATAGAGAAATCATTACAACAAATGATAGAGTAGCTCAGAGGTCTTTAGAAAAAGAATAAACTTCTTATTTAAAGATTCAATTTAGTTTTTCAGATGAGAGTATGATTGATTTATATAACTAATTATACGAATATCTCATAAATATGGGAGAAGACATTCAGTTTAAAGAATTGAAATTTTATGTAGCATTTAAGAGAATTAAAAATTTTGCATGGATTGAAATTTTTCCGAAACAACAAAAACTTCTGCTTTACGTTAAAGTAAATATGAATAATGTTCAGAGAGAATAAAATTTTATTAGAAATGTATCTGATATAGGACATTATGGAATAGGTAACTTATCTTTGGAAATACGTAGTAAAGCAGATATTGAAAATGCTAAACAATATATCAATGAAAGTTATGAAAATAATTAGATTCGGTGCATCTTTCACTTTAGTGTAAAGGTGCCTTTTTTTATAGAACGTATTTATTAATTTAATTAATATTGACATTCTTAAAAATCTCTGTACAATTTAAAACGTAATAATTACGATTTAAAAGGGAGAGAATATAAATGAGTAAGATACCTGTCACTGTACTAAGTGGTTATTTAGGCTCAGGGAAGACAACGTTACTAAATTATATTTTAAATAATCGAGAGGGGCGTCGCATTGCGGTTATTGTTAATGACATGAGTGAAGTGAATATCGATAAAGATTTAGTTGCAGAAGGGGGCGGCTTATCTAGAACAGACGAAAAATTGGTCGAGTTGTCTAATGGATGCATATGTTGTACCTTACGAGATGATCTTTTAAAAGAAGTTGAACGACTTGTACATAAAGGTAATATTGATTATATCGTTATTGAATCTACGGGTATTTCTGAACCAGTGCCAGTAGCACAAACTTTTTCATATATTGATGAAGAACTAGGTATAGATCTTACATCGATATGTCGTTTAGATACGATGGTTACAGTTGTAGATGCGAATCGTTTTATTAATGATATCAATTCTGAAGATTTGCTTGTGGATCGTGAGCAAGGAGCAGATATGTCAGATGAAAGGTCTATTGCAGATTTACTCATTGATCAAGTTGAGTTTTGTGATGTACTCGTTTTAAACAAGATAGATTTAGTTACAAATGAAGCATTAGAAAAACTGGAACATATACTTAGAACATTGCAACCAGATGCAAAAATCATTAAAACTACACAGTCTCAAGTAGATATCAATGACGTTATTAACACGGGAAGATTTAATTTTGAAAAAGCCAGTAACTCTGCAGGATGGATTAAAGAACTAACAGAAGGCGGTCATGAGGCACATACACCAGAAACTGAAGAATATGGTATTAGTTCATTTGTGTATTCAAGACGATTACCGTTTCACGCGAAACGTTTCAATGACTGGTTAGAACAAATACCTCATAACATTGTTCGTTCAAAAGGTATTGTATGGCTTGCACAATATAATGAAGTTGCCTGTTTATTATCACAAGCCGGCTCATCTTGTCACATCAGTCCCGTAACATATTGGGTTGCAGCTATGTCTAAAGAAAAACGTGAAGAGATACTTGCTCAACGTCATGACGTAGCGGAAAGTTGGGATATTGAATATGGGGATAGAAATACACAGTTTGTCATTATTGGTACCGACTTAGATCAAGAAAAAATAGAAAAAGAACTCGATGAATGCCTGTTGAATAGTAGCGAAATGAATTCTGATTGGCATCAACTTGAAGATCCTTATCATTGGAAAATAAGAAAACTTAAGAAATAAGGTGTATTAAACAAGTTATGATAATAAAAAATATGTATTACAATTTTCATATAAACGTCATAATCAACGATAGTATTGTCTTTTATACTGAAAACGGTAAATTCAAAATATCATGATTGGTTATTTCTTAGTCTAAGACAATATATATTTAATAGTGTGGAGAGTCTGGGACATAAAGTTTTTGTAAATTTTTGATTATTTTCAACTCGTTGGGTTGCTCATTTTCTTATATTGAGTGCCATTGGTAGAGTAAGTTGAGTCATGTTTTATTTTTTATAGATAAGAAACCTTGTTAATTTAGTTTATTGATATTTATTAAATTATACGAAAGGGCCTTATTTTTTAAGTATTTCAATGTAAAATTATATATAAACACAAAGTATTTTGGCGGGACTCTTGTGGGAACAGGACAAGATGAAAACGACAGGCTGAAGCTGTCCCCTAAGAAAGCGAGCCAACAATACGTAGTATTGTAAATAAAGAAGCCAGTAAATGAATTTATAAAAAACTCATTTACTGGCTATTTTGCTAGGAATTATGTTCCAGCCTCTATTGTTTATGGCATCAATAATTTAATTCCTCTAATAATATTTTGTAAAAATAATACAAGTGCCCATATAAAGAAAATAATTGCTATGACAACTATAATAATCCATCCAATACCATGGTCACTATTTAGAAATGCTGAAGAAATAGATAGTGTTACTAATCCTAATACTACCATGACCCAGCTCATAATATGATTAAATAAAGCATTTTTAGCGTGTGTTGAAGACGGTGGTTGTGCGACGATCCATACAATAAGTGGAAATAATACCGGCGCAAAGAAGACACTTAAATAGCTAATGCCACCTAAAACATTACTTTCTCTATAATTTTCATTTGGCATATCATTATCACCTCAATTCTATAAAAACATATAATATGATAAATAGTAAGTAGAAGGTTCTAAAATTACAACACTGTAAGTTAGCGTAAAATGAGAATAAAAAGAAGAAATGTTTAACTTTAAATACCTAAATATTAATTAACATAATAAAATGTAATTTCTAAGTAAATATTTTTTGCATATAGATATGCAAGCTTTAACCGATCATTTAACATTAACGAGTTCTAAATATACTAGAGAAGTATCAGTCAAAGTATTGCCTTTTATTTTAACAATATCATTAGGATGTTATAGCGCGATTTTATCTTATTTACATCATCAAGTTGATAAAGAAGAACGTATCATATAGCTTTTGAAAGCGTTTTACATATTAATACTAATCTTTTTGAAATAGTGTTAAAATAGAGATAAGAAGAGAGAAGGGGGAGATTAAAATGTTATCATACAAAAACATTTTAATTGCAGTTGATGGATCAGATGAAGCAGAATGGGCCTTTTATAAAGCCGTTGATGTAGCAAAACGTAATGATGCAAAGCTCACAATTGTGCATGTGATTGACACGAGAACGTATACCGCTTATGAAGTGTACGCATCTCAATTTGACCCGTCTAAAGAGTATTCTGAGAAATTACTTGAAGGTTATAAAGACCTTGCTATTAAAGAAGGTGTGACAAATGTAGAAACACGACTTGAACTTGGCCCACCGAAATTACTCATCCCTAAAACTTTAGCCAAAGAACTCAATATTGATTTAATTATGTGTGGTGCTTCAGGTTTAAATGCAGTAGAACGTTTTATGATTGGTTCTGTATCAGAAGCGATTGTACGTCATGCCCCATGTGATGTATTAGTCGTACGTACTGAAGAAATTCCAGAAGATTTTGAATCAAAAGTAGCAACACCAGAATTTAGAAAACGATATTTTGAAAAACAGTAATTAAATAATCATGAGTCAATGTGTAACTTCGTTCTCACAATATAGTGAGAATGGAGTTTTTTATTTCATTTGTATAAAGTAATTAAATATTTTAGATAATGTATGTAATATGGTATTATTTTATCTAAGTGTCATTTTTTTCGAATACTTGTTTTTGATGAGTTGATAGTATAAATATAAAAGGAGGCGTATATCAACGTGAGTCAAATGAAACAATTGTTTATTAAATTTATTGAACCATTAACAAAGATAGAATTTTATCAACATTTACTAGCGAATATTTTAATTATCGTTGCGTATATCTTATTAGGTATGATTGTTATTGCAATTTCTAGAAAAGTAGTAACGAAATTTTTTAAAGTCAATGAGAAGAAGAAGACACGCTATAAAATTAAAAGAAGTGAGACACTTTCAACACTTGTTCAAAATTTAATTAGTTATGTTGTTTGGTTTATTGTCCTTACATCGGTTCTTTCTCGTTTTGGAATTAGCGTCTCAGCTATTTTAGCTGGGGCTGGTGTTGTTGGTTTAGCAGTTGGTTTTGGTGCACAGACTGTTGTAAAAGATATTATTACCGGCTTTTTCGTTATTTTTGAAGGACAATTTGACGTAAGTGATTATGTTCAAATTAATTCGTCCGGCGTAACGATTGCAGAAGGAACGGTACAAACCATAGGACTAAGATCTACACGTATTCAATCTGATACAGGAGAAATGTATACATTACCGAATGGAACAATTAGTGAAATCGTAAATTACTCTAAGACAGACGTCTCACCTCTTATTGAAATTCCAATTTCTCCAAACGAAGATTATGACGTGATTGAAAAAGAATTAAAAGCATTCTTGCCAACATTAAAAGATAAATATGATATGTTCGTTGCGGCACCTGATCTACTCGGTTTAGATAGTATTGATGGTAATGAAATGGTAATTAAATTATTAGCTCATGTTAAACCGGGCATGCATTTCCCAGGCCAACGTTTATTAAGAAAAGAAATTATAAGTTACTTTAATGATGTAGGCATTCATACGCCTAAGCCAACACTGGTGAAATTAGAAGATGAAGATGTATAAATAAAATGTGAGACTTTACTTTATAGTTATCATTGGTGTATGTTTCATGAGTGGGACAACTTTGAGTTGTCTCATTTCTTATTAATGAGTAAAAATATATTTGGTTGATCATTGTATAATCTTATAAATAATTAATTATCTATAATTATTTGTAATTTGTCTATATTGTACTTTGGATGTACTATCAAACTGTAATCAAGGTAAAGGGATGATAGATATGTGGGTAAAAGATTTTTATTATGATGGTCATGATTATATCAACAAAAATGTATGGGAGTACATGTGCAAAGATAATGTGACTTTTGATAAAGCTATTGAAGCACTTAATTTAAATTATAACGATGCAATTGCGAATAAGGGAGACATTCCAAATTTAGATATTGAAAGAAAAAATATTATAACAAGCGACTTTTGGTAAGTATTAATATATAAATATTAAGTCAAGATCTACACCAATTTTGTAGACCTTGACTTTTTTTATTGTGCATTTTTAAATTGCTCAATAGCGTCTTTAATTTCATCTCTGACACGTTGGAATTCCGACCACTCTTTACCAGCAGGATCATCAAATCCCCAATGTTCTTTTTTAACACCAGAAGGTATAGTTGGACAATGTGCATCAGCATGACTACATAAGGTCACTATTAAATCTGCATGCTTTAAAATATCGTTATCAATTAAATCAGAGGTATGATTTGAAATGTCGATGTCAACTTCTTTCATTGCCTCGATGGCTTTAGGATTAACACCGTGCGTTTCAATGCCTCCTGAATATACATTCCATTCATCACCTAAAATTGCTTTTCCAAAGCCTTCAGCCATTTGGCTACGACAAGAATTTCCAGTACAAATAAAATAAATGGTTTTTTTAGTCATGATAAACACCTCTATCTATAAAATTTATCTGACTTCATTCTACACTAATCCTAACCATTTCCAATACGTTAAGCTAAATATAATAACAAGAATATAGCCTACGATGGTAAGAGGTATACCTGATTTTAAGAAATCTTTGACAGTAAATGTATCTGTACCATAGGCTAACATATTTTGTGGAGCGCTCACTGGTAATAAGAAACCAAAGCTAATTACAAATTGTTGAATTAAAACGAAACCGATAGAATGATCACCTAACCCTAATGTTGATGTTAATGAAATAAATACGGGGATCAGTGCAGAAGATAAACTTGTGGCACTTGCAAATCCTAAATGAATTAAGATATTAAATAATGTGATGAGTGCAATCGTTGCGATAATTGGTAAGCCTTTTAATCCCATCAATCCGAATGTTTTATCACTTAACCATTGTGCAGCCCCTGTTTTAAGTAAGACATTTCCAAGCGAAATTCCTACACCAAACACGATAATTGTTCCCCATGGAATTTTCTTTTCAACGCCTTTCCAAGTAATCACACCTATTTTAGGCATCAACATTATACCTAATGCAATTAATGTAATACTTGCAGAATCAATAGGGTGTAGCACTTTTTCTGTAGACCAAAAGATGAGTAATAAAATAGAAATAACAATTAAACGCCATTCTCTTGCGCTAATAGGACCGAGTTCATTTAAATCGTGTTTAATTAGATCTTTACCGCCTTCAATGGATTCATGTTCTGGTGGCATGACTTTCATCATAATGAAGTATAGTGCAATAGACATGAGTATTGACCATGGTGCAGCATATAAGAACCACTCGCCCCATGACACGTTATAACCTAAGTTTTGATTAATGAAGTTGATAGCGACAATATTTTGTGCAGCGGCAGTTTTAATACCAATATTCCAAATTGATACTGCTTGCACAGATGTAATAATTAAGAGTGATGCTAATTTACTATCTTTACTTACTTTAAACGCAGCAATCATACCTAATAAAATAGGTACTACAGCACCAGCTCGAGCTGTGGCAGAAGGCACGAAAAAAGCTAAAATAATTGATACTAAAATAGCGCCTATCACAATATTTCTTGTTTTATTTCCTACAATTGAAAGGACATACAGTGCTAGACGTTTATGAAGGTTGGTTTCTTGCATCGCTACTGCTAAGAACAATGCGGCAGTAACAAGCGCAACTGCTGAAGTAGAGAAACCGCTAAATGCGAGACTTAGAGCATTATTTGTCCCTAATAATTCACTGCCTTTAAGTATTGTGTCACCATTTTTTGGATTACCAAGTTGTTCTGATAAATGCTGAACAGGGCTAAAACCGAGTAATAAAATAATAAGACCTAAAATCAATGTGGCTGAAACTGGATAAGATACAGCTTCAGTAACCCACATGATGACAGCGAATGCAAGAATTGCAAGTGCTGCTTTAGCCATCACTGGCAAACTACTAGAAGAAGGTAATAATAAAATAGCGATTAATACAATAAAACTGATTACAATCCATAAGGGTTTATACCCTTTCTTCGCGTTATCTTTTTTAGACTGCGCAATATGTTGATTCCCCTTTGTCATAGTCATCGTCTCCCTTAAAAAATAGTTACACTATTATTTTAACAAGAAAGCGCTTTATTTTAGGGATTATATTTTAAAATACATATAATTTTCAAAATTATATGACTTTATTTTTGAAATATTTAATTTTTAGTTATAATATGGGCTATTTTTATGCATTATTTATAGATGTTGATACATAATAAAATAAAAATAATAAAAAAATAAACAATTTGTAGAAAACAATATAATTGTAATGATATACTTTTTTTAGGATATCAAAATTGAATATATTGGAGTGAAAATAATGCAATGTCCAAATTGTGGGAGCCAAATAGAGCCTAATGACGCATTTTGTGGAGAGTGTGGTCAAAAACTTGAAAAACATGCACAAGTTGTTAATGATGCTGAAAAAGATATTTCTAAAGCACAGTCTCATCAAAGTGAAACTTCTTTTACGACATCTGAACATGGACAGAATAAAACAAGTCCATCTGCAACCAATGCACATCAACAAAATGAACATCCTCAGTCATCACAAGATGCATTCACACATCAACGTTCTCAGACTCAATCAACCTCTACATATCAACATAACTCACATGATTCATCAACGAATCAACCAAACCATCAACAACAGACACAACAAAATCATCAACAATTTGATCAGTTTAGTCATCAAGCAAAAGAAGTCACGCAAGAAAGTAAAGGTTTCTTTAAAAGTGCTTTTGTAGCACCAGATCAAATGATTAAAAGTAATCATGCATTTAGTTTTAAATTATTATTATCATTATTAATTGCAGGCTTTCTTGTAGTAGCTATCTTATTAGCTATAATGATATCAGGTGATGCTGCCGATGTTATTGGGGGCAAAGGTAGTATTATATTATCAATGATAACTGGTATGATTTTATTTTTAGCCGTTGGTGTAGGTGCTACTTTTGCAATTACACGTTTAGTCGTGAAACAACCTTTATCATTTAGAAAAGTATTGTCTGACTATGTCTTAATTAATAGTGTGTCAGTAGCATTATTATTTATTTCTTTTCTTTTATTTATAGCTAATTCATACGTATTTAGTGGAAGCATATTTATTCTATCTACATTACTTTTTCTAGTTTCTGGTATTTATATGATTGCAAAATACAGCGCAAACAGTGACACGCGCTTTTCAAGTTTTTATGGTGTGATTATCTATATGATCATTATCTTCTTATTTATTAGTATTTTTGGCGAATCATTCTTACATCAAATGATTAATCAATTTACGCAAAATATTGGAAATCTTTTTGATAGCGACTTTTTTGACGGGGGAGGATATTCATACTAATGAAATATTGTAGTCAATGTGGGCAACCTTTACGTAAAGGGGTAAAGGTATGTACCAACTGCGGAGCACCCGTAGGCCAATCTAATCAACAACAATCAAGCACACCGTATCATCAACCACATGAGACTGAACAAAGACGTTCAACATCTTCATCATCACCATCGCATAACAATAATAAAAAGATGTGGATAATCGTTGGAGTCATTGTTATTTTAGTGCTTGCATTGATCATTGCATTTTCAATTTTAAAAAGCCAGTTTTCACCTGAGAAGCAAGCATCAAATATTGCACATGCAATAACAAAAGATGATGCAAAAGCACTTTCTAAAGAGGTGTCATCTGGTGATGGAACATTAAATAAAGAAGAGGCGAGAGCATATCTCGATTATCTCAAAGAAGAAGATGACTTAAACCACGTAGCAAATAATGTAGAACAGGCAGCGAAAGATATTAAAGATAAGCATTATAAAAATCTTTCGGTTGATGCGAACAATAACAATGTCATGAATATTTCTAAAGACGGTAAGACGTTTCTTTTCTTTGATAATTATAAGTTTAATATTCCTCAACGCTCGGTAAGTTTATATCCAAATGAAAGTGGAGATATTTCATATGATTTAAATGGAGAGAAAAAGCATGTCTCAGTAGAAGAGGAAGAAAGTAAAAGTTTAGGTACGTTCCCTATTGGAAATTATAATTTAAAAGCTACTAAAGACATGGATGGACAGACCTTTAATGGAGCCTTAGTCATTGATATGAGTCAAAATGGCGCAACAGCAAGTGAATCATTTAAACAGAAACGTTTTAATGTCTATACTGAAGGAGATTATATGTTAGATCATGTAAAAGTGTATGCTAATGATAAAGAGATTGGCAATGCGTCATCTTCAGAAACGTATGGCCCATATGACCCAGATGAAAAAGTAACTGTCTATGCAGAAGGGACATATGAAGGTAAAACATTTAAATCTAATTCAGTCAATGTCACAAGTTCAAGTGATGATGACGAAGATGTCACTGATGTTACCGTTACATTTGATGAGGATGCTATCGATAAATATGTTGATCAAAAAATAGAATCTGACTACGATGACGATAGTAGTGATGATTCTGAAGAAGTCACAAGAGACAATGTCATTGATAAAGTAGAATCTTATGAAGGACACAAGTTAGATACAGATATGTATACGTATAAAGAACCAGAAATTACAGATGATGGTAAATGGGGCTTCTCATTTACAGATAAAGATGGTGATTTAGCCGGATCTTATACGGTAGATAAAGATGATGGTTATGTCACAGAATATGACGAAGATGGCGAAAAAGTAGGATCAGGATATTAATCATTAAAAAAGCACTCACCAGTAATTTAAATTAACTGGAGGAGTGCTTTTTAATAACAAAGACTAAAAAATAGAAAATGTTTAAAAGATTATTTAAGAATTTGAATGTCGTCTACAGAGTCTTTTAGTGTTTCCATTTTGCTATCTAAGAATCTTGATAAGATACATCGAAGTAGTCGACAAATTTTAATGCATCTTCCATTTTTGAGAATATCCCATTGCCAGATGTCGTGTGGTTGATAGTGTGTGCTAAATTGCTTATTTAACTTTTCAGTTAGTTCATCAATCTCTAGGTTATTTTTCATACGTAATTCATGTAAATTACTCATAGTAGAATTCTCTGTCTTAGTTGTTTTTATATTTACTTAATATATTCCCTAAAAGAGATAAAAATCAACATAGATAAATAAATTAAATATAAGAATCAAGATAAATGAATTTATTTTAAATTTTAAAATGATTATTTAAATACTGAATTCTCTATTTCATTCAAATCAAATATACAAATATATTAATTTTAATATTTTGGAAATGTTTGTTATTTTCTGATATATTGAAATTTAATATTATATTATTTATAAATATAAAAAATATAGGGTTCTATATAGAAAAGGAGAAGCTACAATGAAGGTCTTGGACTGACCCCAATTAGTGGGAATGATATAAAAACACTTTCGTTGAATTCATATTAAAATGAATCATGCGGAGGT
>NZ_JBXWKZ010000033.1:0-26628 GCF_058191515.1 Staphylococcus sp. CoH_129_LAB_1
AAAAAGACAATTTCTATATTATTTCAATAGAAATTGTCTTTTTTCACTTATTCAGAAACTTTATGTCCCAGACTCTTGATTTTTATTTTTTGAATGCTTTAGTTTTAATATTTTTGTCTTTTAAAAACTTTTCAATCTTAGCTTGTTCCTTTCCATTTACTTTTTTACTATCATCTTTAATTTCGTCAATGTTTTTTGTTGATACTTTTTTTTGATCTATACTTTTGTTAATTGCTTGATCAATTTTTATATCCAAATTTTGATTAAATTTATTAGAATTTGATATATACTCACTTATTCTTAAAGTTTCTTTATTATAATCTTTAGGTAAGGTGTTGTTTTGAATATACTCACGAAAATTTTCATCATTATGTTTAATTAGATTATTTATTTTTTTCAATTTGTTGATCTCACTTTTATTTAGAGGTTCTTCAGAATCAACTTTGTCCTCATAGTATTCGCTAGCTTCTGAGAGCTCTTCATTTTTATCTAAATATATTTTTATCGATTTTTTAAGTTCATTTTCTGAAATCCGAGAGTTAATAATTTTTCTATCAAATATTTTATTAGGTATTGGCTTTTGAACTATTTTATCTGTTTCACTATCTTCTTTACTTTCTAAATTATTACAGCCTGTCAAAACAAGTGAAAAAATCAATAATCCTAAAATAAAAAATTTTTTCATTACAACTTCTCCTTTTTAAGGATAGCCATATCCCATTTTAAGTATAGAACTACAAAATTCAAGAAATATTTAGCAACAAAATAACCCATAAATCCTAATATAATACCTAATATGACTCCTTTGATTACTTCAAAGATATCATTCATACTAATTGTATCAAAACCATTTATGACTCCAATTACTAATAATATTATTGGAGACACAATCATAATAGGAACTGCAATAACATAGGCTAATATCAATGGTAAGAGTAATAAAAGAACGAAAAAGCTAAAAATTATTGAAATGAAATTAAAATTACTAAGACTCATAATAGAAAAAGCAGCTATGAATATATTTTTTATATTTTTTTCTTTTTCCACTTTGTTAATAGCAGTCATAGCATTGATTTCTTTTGATATCTTTACTGGGTCTCCTAATTTTTTTATAATTTCAGTATCATCTTTATTGTCTTTATAGCCACTAATAAAATGAGATTCATATTCATTTAAAATATCTTTTTTTTCATCTTTATCAACATTTTTCATTCTTTTTTAAGGATTTCAAGGTATTGTTCTTTATTCATGGATATCACTCTCTTT
The DNA here is from genome assembly GCF_058191515.1 of Staphylococcus sp. CoH_129_LAB_1. Lineage (NCBI taxonomy): Bacteria > Bacillati > Bacillota > Bacilli > Caryophanales > Staphylococcaceae > Staphylococcus > Staphylococcus sp. CoH_129_LAB_1. The sequence continues at coordinate 1,267 of NZ_JBXWKZ010000033.1, forward strand.
CATAAATGAGTTTATAGCTTCGGTGAAAGATTCCCACTCTTTTATTAATTCATGTAAACGTTTGTTACCTTTTACAGTGATACTATAATATTTTCGTGAAGGTCCTTCTTTGGAAGGCTTATAATAACTGTCTAAATAATTTTCTTTAACAAGCCTACGCAATAAAGGATAGATCGTACCTTCAGATATAATAATTTTATTAGTTATAATTTGAATCAATGAATAACCATATTGATCTTCTTGATTTATGATTGATAGAACTAATAATTCTAATGCACCTTTTTTAAATTGAACATTCATTAATTAATGCCTCCTCTAAATAGAATACGGAGTTATCGTATCACTACTATGCAATACATGATACCTGTTTTTAAATTATAGGTATAGAGTTAAGACATACTTTTTATAAACTTTTTATATCTTTCATTATTTTTTAATAAATTTCCATGAATACCTTCAATTTGAAAACATTTGGCGTAGAGAAAATATTTACAGAAAAACAATCGGGAAAGTCAGTAGAAAATAGACCCGTATTTCAAGAAGCACTTAACTTTGTGAGAATGGGCGATAGATTTGTAGTAGAATCGATTGATCGATTAGGTCGTAATTACGATGAAGTGATTCACACCGTTAATTATTTAAAAGACAAAGAAGTTCAATTGATGATTACTAGCTTACCTATGATGAACGAAGTCATTGGCAATCCATTATTAGATAAATTTATGAAAGATTTAATCATTCAAATATTAGCAATGGTTTCAGAACAAGAACGAAATGAAAGTAAACGTAGACAAGCACAAGGGATTAAAGTTGCGAAAGAAAAAGGTGTGTATAAAGGACGCCCCTTACTATATTCACCTAATGCAAAGGATCCTCAAAAACGCATTATTTATCATAGAGTTGTAGAAATGTTAGAAGAAGGCCAAGCAATTAGTAAAATTGCGAAAGAAGTGAATATAACAAGACAAACAGTATATAGAATTAAGAATGATAATGATTTGGTTTAATAAACTTTACTTTGATGTAAATGAGAGCTTCTCATAGCATCTCAAAACAGATTGATTAATACTACACGTTCGATAAGAATTGGGTATATCTAAACCTTCTCTAAAGTCTTCAATTTTAATTTTCATATAACCATTTAGATAAAGTTTAAAAAAACATAAAAGGATATCAGTAACGGTGATTATAAAACTAATTTTTACAATATACGTTATTTTTTGTAGCATAAAAGCATAATATTATTAAAAGGAGATTATTTAGTTGAATATAGTACCCATCTTTGCTTTTTGGTTTGTGTTGACTTTATATTTTATATTTCAAGGAGTATATTCTTTAATTTTTGGAGGCAAAATCTTAATTGCTTCTTTTTGGTATTTTTTAATTGGTTGGATACTCCTTAATATTGTTCTAATTACTTTTATCGTTATACGAAAAAGAAATAGAAAAAATATAACTAATCTATTATTACAACAATCAGATAATTCTAAAAAATCATATTTGAGTAAAGATAATCAATATTTTATTCAAACACCTCTATCATTAATTCATTCGCAATATATTCCGATATATGGGAATAAAAAGATGGCTTATAAGATCGTTTTCAACAATTTTTTTCAAAAATGGATAACTTTATTAGAAATATTCCCGATATTTTCATTACAGTTAAAATCAAAAGATTATTTGGTTGATATAAAAAGAGTTCACCCTTTATCTTTGCGGTATAAATACAAAGTTTATCTAAATGAAAAGTATATAGGGAAACTAGAACAACATAAACTATTCACAAAAAAAAGGATGAAAAACTTAATTTCTTACAAATTTACAACTAAAGATGGATTGTATACTATAGAAAATAAAAAATTCACTACTAAAACTACGGTAAAAGACAGTTATAAAAACACTGTACTATCAGCTAATAGAACTTTTTTTGATTTATTAAAAAAGAAGCAAACAAATATGCGTGGAGAAAAACATAAAGTTACTTTATCTCCATCTTTCGCTATCAATGAACTATGGTTAGCAGTGTACCTTCAATGTATATTAGATAAACAGCAAAAGAGGTAGGAAAAAGACATATGTAGTTATTCAATAGAAAATATATAATATTATATATGATTGTAAGCACTTTAGTATTCTTAATAGGATACATAATAGGGGAAAAACAATCTCCTATTATTGGTATTTCCTTAATTTTTATTTTCTTTAATCAAGATAAGAAGAAACTCGTTTCAAAACACCCTACGATTGACTCTTCTTTTTTTGAAAATAATTAGTCAATAAAATACCTGAAATAGCGCATGCTACTCCACTAATAAGTCGAATGATCCAAATATTCATAGGAGCATTTTCTAAAAGCATTAATACGACATTTCCTACAAAAACAGAAATACAAATTACTAATAAAATTTTCAAACCAGACATAAATTACTCCTTTTAAATTCTCCTCCATTTTTTATAAAATAGTTATTTTACATAACCATTTACACTGTATGATAGTTAAATAATTAAGGAGGAATTAAAATGAAAATAACAAATTTATTATTATTAATCGCAATAATTATGGCTTGTGAATTTTTAATCTTAACTCTTTTTATGGACTTACCAGATAGCGTGATTTTGCTACACAGTATAATTTCTATAATTGTATTTATACTACTAAAAATCATACACACAAAAATATACAAAACTGAAGGATAAACACAATTATTGCTTTATTCCAATTGCTTTATTGACGTTGAGCCTCGGAACCCTTAACAATCCCAAAATTTGTCGAATGGTCGGCTTAATAGCTCATGCTATGCCGACATTCGTCTACAAGTTTAGTTAAGGGTTCTTCTCAACTTCAATAAATTTTCTCGGCATAAATGCACACCCTAATCAAAGAAATTCATTAAAGTCATAATAAAAGTTAATAAACAAGCAATTAATATAACTAACTTACCTTTTTCTGTCTTTTCATTTCCTTTTCTATATTCTCTCATTACAAACAACCAAGAAAGAATAACTAAAATTCCAAAAATAATACTTATAATTTTCATAAAGTCAGTCACTCCTTTTTAAATAAACTTTATCACAAGAGTTATTAAAATTTTAAATATCCCTATTTGCAATTTTAATTTTAAGGTATTTTTTAGAGGATTTAAAAATATTTATAGAATAATAAAAAAGTTAAAAAGTAATAGGATTTGGGTAAAAAAATCAATCCTATTTATAGGATTGACGACGACTGAAGCCTATGAAATCAACAAAAATAATAGGATTTAGACAATTCAAAGAGGTCTTGTAACAATTGTAAATAGTATGCAATATTAAAGGTTATAACATCGATCAATTTTCATTTAATATTAACTATAAATATTGTTATATCAATGTTTATGATGATTTTAAAAGAAGTAATTAATCAAGACAAGAAGAAACTCGTTTTCAACTCGTTTCAAAACCTAAAATCAAAACCAATTAAACTTCTCTTATTTTCTCTTAACCTCTTTAGTCTCTTTCTTAAAAAACATATCATAAACAAAAGATAGTATAGCTAATATAAAACCTAATGTTACTAAGCCATTTAAATTATTATTTTCGTAAATATTTATTAATCCTAAATTTCCAAGTTTACTCCAATATTTATTTAAACTAATATTCCAATCCATGTAATTTAACACAGTCGCTACTAAAAAAATAATCAAGATAATAATAATAACGTCTTTAATCGCCTTAAAAAACTTATTTTTAATACTTACACCTCCATAATTCTTAAAATAATATAATTTCTTTATTCTAAATGCTTTATTGACGTTGAACCTCGGAACCCTTAACAATCCCAAAACTTGTCGAATGGTTGGCTTAATAGCTCACGCTATGCCGACATTCGTCTCCAAGTTTAGTTAAGGGTTCTTCTCAACATCAATAAATTTTCTCAGCACAAATGCGTGTTCTACTTTTTGTTTTTATCTCCTTTCAAAACATAAGCAAGTAGAGTCATAAGTATTGCAAAAAACAATGCAGAAATAAGATTTGGATATACATCAAAATCAAGTATTGGAATTACCAAATCAAGTAATGAATTTAAAATAAAAAAAGATGCGAAGAAATATACGAAATATAAAACAAATTTCAAAATTAAATCTCCTTTTCTAATTCTAATAAAATTTTATCATAAACATTATTTAAATTTTAAATACCTTTATTTGCAATTTAAAGATACTTTTTAGAGCATTTAGGGGTGTTATGTATATCTATTTTAACCCAAAACTATGTAATAGCTCTTAAAACGTAAATGAGAACCAAGTAAATATGTTTTAATTTCAATTTCAAAAACAAAAACTAGAGCAATTATTTCAGTTGAACACTATAATTACAAAGGGGTTAAAAATAAAAAATAACGCTAGCTTTTTGCTAACGTTATTCCAAGTGTATAAAATATATTAAGTCAAAATTAGTCTTCTTTTTCTTTAAAACCAATTTCTTTCATTTTCTTCTCAGTTTTCTTCATACTAATGCTTGTCCCTTTATTACCAGCAATATTAACAATACCTTTAGATTTTAAAGTATCAATATCAGCCTTTTCAAAATCTACATCTAAAGTTTCTACGAATCCTTCATCATTCTCTTTAGTAGAGTCCTTTACACCTTTTACGTCTTGCATTTTTTCACTTTGTCTCTCTATTGCTTCCTTAACTCTTTTTTTAGATGTATCATCAGAAATACCAAAATCACTATATTTCAAAGTACTTACAGATTTTTGTTTAATTATTCTGTCCCCTTTATATGTATAAGTTACCTCTACTTTCACATTATCTTTTTTTCCAACAAATGTTTTAGTTTTTTCATTCCCACAAGCAGATAACGTAATTAAAACAACAATACTTGCTACTAAACCAATAATTTTTTTCATAATTTAATCTCCTTTATTTTAATAATACATAAAATATCATACATCCTTTTCCCTAAATATATAACACTTAAATTAATTAAAAATATATTAGATTTAATAAGAGCTAATTAAATACATTTTAATTTCAAAAACAAAAATCTGAGCAAAACCAGTGACGAATTTTTAGACACTGCCCATCTATATGCAAATTAAAAATTGGCTCCAAATTCTTTGTAAGAGCATAATGGTATGAATTCAATAGGTTAAAAGAGCTTTTATTATACCAATTAGATGGTGAAACATTAAAAACAAATGTATTAATGTATACTGAAGAAGAAATTGATAATTATTTAGGAGAAGATTTATATCCAGAAAGTCCTATAAAATTATTGACTCAATTAGTTCTACATAGGGTGAAGAAAGAACATTACACTAATTCTATGAAAATAATAAAGGAAAATAGAGATATAGATGTATTCTAATATTGATTGGATCATTTCAATTAATATTATTAAATAAACAGTTAACATAAGTAATGATTATGAGTAGTATCTCTGTATAACTTATTCATTTCTTTGATATAGTGTTTCTTCAATTTCAGCTATTTTTTCTAATATATCTTTAATATCGCTTTTTGAAAATTCATCAATATGATCACCTTTTTTAAATTAATTACTTCAAATACTTTTTATATTCTGTATAACTATAAGGATCTTTTAATTTTTTATCATTTACATAAACAGTTGGCGCCTCTTTAACTTTTTTATCTTTATAAAGTTTTATATCTTTCTGAGCATCCTACTAAAATAAAAACAAGACATATTATTAAAATTACGTTACTCTTTTTCATATTTTTTCCCACAAAATATATAGCACATCAAATATTTTAATATTTGATGTGCTATGGTTTAATCTTATATATTCATTATAATATTAAAGTATAAATATAAAGAATATAAGAACAACTACTATATTAATAGGTAACAATGTGAAGCACATTTTTTTTGCTTTTTCCTGTAGTGAGTATTTTTTACTTAAATCACGTTCAATAAAAAACGTACTTCCAATTAAGATAATAAATAATAAAATATAAAGTAAAAGACTTTTAATCACTAAGTTTGTCATTGGAATTGCAAAAATAAATAAGATAGTTGCTTGACTTATAGTGAAAAAATATTTATCTACTAATTTTTTCATCTTTTCACCTACGCATGATTACAAGCAATAGATCCTCTAGCATATAACGCTCCCATTCCTGCTATAACTCCCCAGCCAACAGGTCCGTCAACTCCTAATGCTGCCATTGCTCCTAATGTAGCTGTAGTATGAGCAAAACCAGTTACAGTTATAGCATCGCAAGCATCTCTATTACTCGTACTTGTACTATTTTTTTTTGTTGTTTTTCAACTTCTTTTTTAAAAGCTACTAAATTTTCTTTCGCTTTTTTACCATTTTTTCCCTGCATAGTTTTATTATATTGATTCACATAGTTCTCAACATCATTAATTGTAACATCTAAATCAGAATTACTTAGTTCATTCTTTAAATATTCTTTATCAATAATTTGTAATTCACCATTATCATTTCTTTCGAGATTATCATAAATAATATTGGCTATATTTTGATTGATTTTGTAATCTTCTTGATTAGCCTCCTAATATTTTTATATTTAAACCTTAACAAAAAATCATATTCTATTTAAACATCTAATTTACATTTTTTATTATTTATTTATAAAATTTTATAATGATGGCTAGCAATTAGCCACTATTTTTTCGTCAGAAAAAATCCTAAGGGGCTTGGAGATGTTCCCCCAACAAGCCGGAGACACTACCATGTATGTGGCTAGAAAAGCCAGTACTCCAAACCACTATATTACTTAAATAACCTTTGCATGTTTTATATGCTTAGGTTACGTTAAGTAATAACTTTCGAAGAAAGCGTGGTGAGAATGAATGAGTGAACGAGATACATTTGTGGTTAGCGACGATACTCTTAGGAAAAACCGAAAACCTAACCGCAAGGAGCCACATGGGATAAGTCGAGAGAAAACGCCTAATTGATTAAATAAAAGTAGAGATATGAGAGAAGTTCAAAGTGAAAAGTACGATCAAGATTTAGAATATGATCGAAAAGGATTTTTAAAACAACTTGAAAAAGATTGAGAAGAATAAAGAAAAGCTTAAAGAAGGAGAGATTTAAATGAATATAAAGAAATTTTTTGTGTTAATAATGGGTTCTCTTTTATTTTTTTCATTAACTGCTTGTGGTAACTCTACAGAAAAATCAAAAAAGCAAACTTCTAATAAAAATGAACTACCAGCAATACCTAAACAAGTATTTTCATCTAGTAAAATTAATGAAAATATCAGTAAAAAAGAAATTAAAAAGAATGTTTCAAAATATTTAGATACAAATCATGCTTTGATTGAAAATATTGAAAGTTTACGTAATAAAGATAACTTAAATAAAAATGAGTTAAAAAAATTAAATTCATTAACTGAAATGAATGATAAAAATGATAGTAATTTTTCTAATTTTATTCAAAACAATAATTTACCAAATGGATATAAAGATGGAGTGTTTAAAACTAAAGATTATATAACAACTGCTAATCAGTACTTAAAAAAATTGAATACACAAATACAAAAAGTAAATAAAAATTCTAATTCAGATAATCTATCTACAAAAGATATTGATAAGATAAATTCAATTAATGAACAATATAAAAAAGACGTAAATGGAAAAAAACAAAAAGAAGTAGAAACATTTTTAAAAGATAAAAATATAAAAACTAAAGCATTTAACTAATAAAATACTTAGTTGATTTTTGAGTGATTAAAATTTTATACACGAATGTGATCATAAAGTTTTAGAACGAATTTGCGTCCACCTTTTATTTTTTATATAAATAGTCACCAATAAATTCTACTAAAAAATGAATAATTGTACCTAAAATAATAGCTAATAAACAAAGTAAGATAATACTATATTTGTCGCTTAATGAAAATAAAAAATACAATAAAATCAAAATTACAACTAATGTCGTTTTAAAAGTGTTTTTAAAAGTCTTTTTATCTATTTTCCTCATCTCCTTCTCTAAATTTAAATTAACAAAAAATAATATTTACATAAATGAATTTTTTTATTATCAGTCTATAAAAGTTCTATATTCAATAAAAAGAAGAATCAAAAACCAACCATTAGTATTATTCTAATGGCTATTATCTTGGTCATTTAAGCTATTTAATGTTTATTTTACTAACAGAATAAATCTATATAATATTAACTAATAAAAATAGATAATAAAGTGTCAGATCAATGGTATATAAAGGAGGAATAAACAGTAGTAAAGAAAAGACTTAAACGCTGTTAAATCACTGTTTAAGACTTTTAATTTGTTTGACATAATCAGTGATTTATAGAAAGTTATTTCGTATATTATATATATTTTAAGCCTGTTGTTGAGACATTTATTGAAAATATTGCTTATAATGAAACCCAATTAATAAACATTAACAGCTATATTTTTATTTATTAATTTGATGATTTGAAACTATGAGTGGCTAGTAAAGATGAAAAAGTACTCTTAAACTTTGATGTTATAGGTTTTTTACGTTTTTTTTATGCTTTTTTGTTTCTGTGGGAATGATAGCGCTCAATCGGCATGGTTGACCACTTTTCATACTAACTTTTAAGTTTGTATATAAATGGACAGTGTCTAAAAAATTATTCACTGGTTTTGCTCAAATTTTAGTTGGTGTACTTAAAATACAGTTATTTGACTCATATTTACGTTTTAAGAGCTTATAAAAAAATGTATGATTTACCCCTAAATCTTTAAAATACTCCTTAAATTTCAAAATAAAGGTATTTAAAATTTTAAAAATGAAAAAAGCTACTAGTGAAATCAAGCAAATCGTGAAGAATTGGAAAAAAAGAGAAGATTAATCAAGCTCGCCATCTTAAAGAAATGTATCTCTAAATAAAGTAAGAATCGATAAGTGGGTATGCAAACTTATCGATTCTTTTATATACTTTCAAAGGGTTGGAGTCTATTTAAAGTGGTATTAAGCTCATTAAAAAGGTGCGTCTCTTCTCGAGGAGAGACGCACCTTTTTTATCTGTAAGGGTTTAGAAGAGTTGTTTGTCTTTAGGGAAGACATCGTCGCCTAGTGCGCGTTGTGCTAGGATGTTCAAGTAGTTCCATGGACGGTTAAAGTCTGGTTGGAAGAAGAAGTCGACTAATGCAAGTTCTTCTAATGTCCAGCCTGCATTGACTGCAACCGATAGTGTGTTGATAGACTCTACTAAGTCTTCCGTACTCATAATTTGTCCGCCTAGAATGCGATGTGTATCTTCATCGAACATGATTTTAAGGTGAACTGTTGTATCGTCTTGACGGAATTTAGGACGCACAGGTACTTCGATATATTTTGCTCCTAAGTTGCCGTCGTAACTGTCTTTTTCTGTTTCATGTACGCCTGTTTGACCGAATTTGTAATCGAATAAAGAAAGACCAGATGTGCCTGACACGCGTGGCATCTTCATGTCTTTGCCTGCCATGTTGCGTGCTGCTACGTAACCTTGACGACGAGAGTTAGTTGCAAGTGCAATATAGCGGTCTTCGTTGATAGGCGCGAATGGAATAAGCGTTGCGTCGCCACTTGCATAAACGTCTTTTTCTGATGTTTCTAAGCGGTTGTTGATTTTGATAATGCCTTTTTTGCCGAGTTCAACTTTGCCATCTAACCATTCTGTTGCAGGTTTAACGCCGACAGCAAATAATACTGTATCTGCTTCGTATTCACCGTCATCTGTGACTACGGCTGTAACATTGTTGTTATCGTCTGCTTTCAAGGCTTTAACGCTCGCATTTCCTTTGAATTTTAAGCCGTGTTCGGCAATGTTTTTCTCTAAAATATCTGTAAATTCTTTATCTAAATAAGTGTTGATAATACGATCGTGGTCATCCATAAGTGTTGTATCGATGCCGGCTTTGGTAAAGGCTTCGGCTGCTTCGATACCGATATAACCGCCGCCGACTACAATGGCTTTCTTCGCATGTTGCATGCGTTCTTTGATTTTGCCAGCCCAATCTTCACCACGCATAAATAAGACATTATTGTAATCGTTGATGCCATTAATTGGTAGTTCGTTTGGTACAGCCCCTGGGCTTAAGAATAATTTATCGTAAGAGACTTCTGAAGTGTTGCCATCTTTTTTAATAGTCACGGTTTTATTTTGGGTATTTAAATCCGTCACCGTTGTTTGAAGATGCAAGTTCACGCCTTGTTCTTTTAATGATTCTGCATCTGCATAATGCAAGGATTGTAATGATGGTGCAACATCTTCTAAATAACTTTGAATACCGCAAGATAAGAATGAAGGTGCCTCGGCACTTTCAAATACTTCGATTTCCGCCTCTGGATCTGATATTAATAATGTTTCGATTGCAGCATAGCCTGCATGTGATGTTCCGACTACTACGTATTTCATAATAGTGAAGTCCTCCTTTGGTTGAGCATTTCCGCTCTTCTTTATCTATTTTAAAAGTTGATTTAATTTTCTTCACATTTGTATTTACCCTTCAGAAGGCGTTTTATTCAATAGAGTAGGGTAATATGGGCAGTGTTAATAAAATTGTTATAATTGCGGTCATTTTGGGACATTTGCTATTTATTTTACTAACAGAATAAATATACAATATACTAAAGAATGAAAACAAATGAAAACGTGTCAAATCAACGTTTAATCCTCTGTTTATAGTTAACATAAATGTAGGGGGCTAATAGATAAATGATAACTTTTATATACCAACTTATTTTATTTTTTATAATTATAGGAACGTATGCTTTAATGCGTGGAGAATATATGGGTATTGAATGGAATTTTTTATTATCTATGTATGGCATGTTCGTTGGATACTTGGTAATGTTCTATTTTTCGGTTTATACTAATACTGACTTTAGTAGAAGAACAATAAAAATAATAGCAACAATTAGTATTATTTTAATGACTATCATCTTAGTTATTTTAGGACATTTGCTGTTTATTTTACTAACAGAATAAATATACAAAGCGAGAATATTCTTCTTAATATAGCTAATACAGATAAGATTAATCAAATAACAACTAACAATTTTACTTTATTATTCTGATCACTTATTTGAGAACTGGGTGTTTTTTTAATGAAGAAAATTAAGTTTTATAAAACAGCATGATATTTTAGGTACTATACTTTATATAATAATTATGCTAATAAGCGCAGTAGTGATATACAATGTTCATTTATACTTTTAAAAAAAATTAAAAAAATAATTCATGGAGAATGTTCTTTTTTGTTAAATTTATACCATTGTATAAATATCATTTGAAATAAAAAATGCTTGAATTCTTATCATCGTCTCTTTCCAATAATATGGATGAATAGAAAATTCCATTTTGCTATACGAGACCTTATCAATACGTCTATTTTCATTATTACTTTCTTGTTATTGTTTTTATTTGGTTTTTGTCTCTGTGTACACGCGACCATACAGTAAATAATAACTAGTTACTAAAAAATTGCAGGCAAAAATATACAATATTGACATTAAAAATACAAAATGGGAATCGGCTATGTTTGGAATTATTATATATTCTATAATTTTTTGTATATATATCAACGAAGCAATAGCCTTCAAAATAATAATGACTATTCTTTTATCATATTTTAACCACTTGGGAGAGAATCTCATTAGTAATACACTTAATATATGCATAGTTGAACAAACAAGTAATGTTATAAAACCGATATACCAATATTTATCTAAATAATATTGATGTTCAGCGGCTACAAAAAAATATAAATTATAAAAAGTTAGATATGAGACATAGAGACTTAATATATTTACTATTAAATATCGCTTCGCTTTATTTATGGGATTATCAATTTTCTTTTCAAAAAATTGGAATAGTCCAAGCAAATTAACAACAAATGCAAGACCTGTAGTAATGATTAGATAATTAGGTGTTCTTTCAAGTGTAAGATCAAATTGATATTGTATATATGAGAAAAATATAAACAATAATGAGAATATATTTATTACTTGTATTGCTGGTTTTCTTAAACGATTTAATGATTCTTCCAATTTATTCAGCCACCTTTATGAAAATATTGAACTGATTGATGTCCCAAAATGTTTTACATTATTATGCTATCAGACACTAAATTTTTGAAACTCTTCTATATATCAAAATTTCTTATAACACTCATTTTTTTCATTAGCTTTATCCTTAACAATATCACTAGCAGATTTACCTCTGAAAAATTTCTATTCAGATAAGAGTAATATACCTGTACGACTACTAAATCTAATCCCGCTCCTATTGGTCTACCAATACTTGCTCCTATAGAAGTTGAGAACTATGTTGATACATTTGAGAACCTTTTAATTAATATATGTAACCTTTTGATAATATGAATTTATGAATAATAAAAAAGGAGAGTTTTAGATATGAAGCAATATATGTTATCAAAAGTATTGTTAAGTGTATCTATTGTAACAGAGTCTGTTGTAGCTCCAATAGTAGTATCTAATGCTAATCAAATTCATGCAGCTGACAAACAAGATGGTATTAGTAACTTAAATCCAAAAAATAAAAGTGTTCTACATTTATCTATTACCGATAGTAATATTACTTGTAAAATAGATGATAATGAAATTTTAACATTATCAGATGGTAAGACGACAAAACAAATTGGGATAAATGTGCTTTAGGTACAGCTGCTGATGCTGTTATTGACGGCATATCTGGTGGCGCTACTGGTGCTATAGCTTCATGTTTCTAAACATGTTCTTTCTCAATTAAGGAAAAATGAAGGAGTTCAGTCAATGCAAAGATTGGGTGGCGGCAATGCTAAAAATGAAGAAATATATTTAGATATTGAAGAGTATGGCAATATTTTAGAAGTAAAAGAGTCTCTTACAATTTAAAAATTGTAGAGACTCTGAATGTAAACTTGAGATTAGTTAGCATATCTACTAAATAGTAATTGATTTGTAAAATATTCTTTAGGTTCAATTGTTTGTTTAATTTTACCTGTTTCTTTTAACCATAATTGTAAATCATTGTAAAAGTCAGAACTCATTGATAAATCGTTAGTGAAACATTTAGCGGTTGCTTGTATTGTAGATTTATTTAAATCATCGCTTACATCTGTATTTGTATATGAAGAGTAGATATGAATTGCCTCTTCAAGATTAGTTTTAATGTATTGAATTGCTTTTTGTATAACTTTAATAAATGTTTTGATTTTTTCTTCTTCAGAGTGTAACTTATCAGGGGTAGTGATAAAAATTAATTGGCAAAAGTCAGGAACATTGTAATCTTTTAATGCGAAATAATCGACATTTAATCCTTTACTTTTGGCTTCTAAAATTTCAAAATTTTCAAAGATAAGTGTTGCGGCATCTGCTTTATCATTTAATAATGCATCAGTATGATAAAAACTATTATTTACTGGTATAATATCACCATCTGTATATTGAGCACCATCAGTTTCAATCATGGTTTTTGCAATAGCAATACCACCAAGACCTGGAGCTCCTGGGTACTGGAGACGTTTGCCAATTAAATCTTTTGGTGTTTTAATACCTTTATCTTTTTTATACATTATACCGCCATTGGTATGTAAGAATCTTGCAAAGCCTACAACATTTTGGTTAGATGCTTTATCTTCTACTAAATGGATAGGTTCTGTAATTGCGATATCCATTGTACCTTTTTCGATTTCATCTAAAGCATCAAAATGTTCTTCAGGTTCAATCATCTCAATCTCTAAATTTTGTTCCTTAAACCATCCTTTTTCTATACCTAAAATTAATGGCATGTGATCAGGATTTAAAAACCATTCTAAACCAACTCTTAATTTCTCCATAAAAAAATCCTCCAATAACTCAATTTTCTACGCAAAAAAGTGAATACTGAAAGACGTCAAGTAATATGTAAGTCACTTTCCTACGATGGTACTAACCAACAGGTTTAAGGGTTGAAAGTAAGTACTTTCTCTCAGCAATCAATCGCACCCCTAGTGAATATGTTGTTATATACATTTAACATAACATATATTCTAGGTTAATTAAATCTGATATTTTGTTTACATTTACTTTATCAGGTTATTTCATTTGTATATTTATATCATTTTATCAATCATTTCATAATGTGTAAGATAGATATATTTTGAAGTAATTAAGTAAAAAATAAACAAATTTTTCAATTTAATTTAAAAATTTAAAAAATTCCGTGAAATATATTTCGTTTTTTAGTAAACTGTCTACTAAGGAAGAAAGTAAGTAGTGAGATATTGTCTGATTTGAAGCCATACCTCACGTCTAAATTAAAAATAAGGGGATGACAGTAGATTATGGATTTACTAATTGGCACGTTGTTTTTAGTTTTAGTCTTAGTGATTTTTACGTTATTTACATATAAAGCACCTAGTGGTATGCGTGCGATGGGAGCTTTAGCCAACGCAGCTATTGCGACATTTTTAGTAGAAGCTTTTAACAAATATGTAGGTGGAGAAGTATTTGGTATTAAATTTTTAGAACAACTAGGTGACGCTGCGGGAGGTCTAGGTGGTGTCGCTGCTGCTGGGTTAACTGCCTTGGCTATTGGTGTTTCACCTGTGTATGCATTAGTTATTGGAGCTGCTTGTGGTGGTTTAGACTTACTTCCAGGCTTCTTTGCTGGGTATATTGTAGGTTATCTTATGAAATATACAGAAAAATATGTTCCAGATGGTGTAGATCTTATTGGTTCAATCGTTCTTCTTGCACCACTGGCACGTTTAATTGCGACGGGTTTAACGCCAGTAGTGAATAATACATTACTAAAAATTGGTGACATTATTAAAAGTAGTACGGACACAAATCCAATTATAATGGGGATTATTCTTGGAGGCATTATTACCGTTGTAGGTACAGCACCGTTAAGTTCAATGGCTTTAACCGCATTACTTGGTTTAACTGGCGTACCAATGGCAATTGGTGCTATGGCTGCATTTAGTTCGGCATTTTTGAATGGTACGCTTTTCCATCGTTTAAAATTAGGCGATCGTAAATCAACAATTTCAGTAAGTATTGAACCGTTATCTCAAGCTGATATTGTCTCTGCTAATCCGATACCAGTGTATGTGACAAACTTTTTTGGAGGAGCTGCTGCAGGTTTAATTATCGCTTTATCTGGTATGATCAATGATGCAACAGGTACAGCGACACCAATTGCAGGATTCTTAGTGATGTTTGGTTTTAATAGTCCAATGAAAGTGATTATCTATGGTGTTGTAATGGCCATTGTAGGTGGTTTAGCAGGCTTCCTTGGTTCTCTTGCATTTAAAAAATATCCAATTGTTACAAAACAAGATATGATAGATCGTGAAGAAAAAAGAAAAGTTAAAACAGCATAAACATGAGTTACTTCTTTGTCAAAATATGGCAAAGAAGTTTTTTTATTATCCATTTTAAATTTATATGTTCTTCTTTTTGTGTAATAATATAATAAAAAGTTACACATTATGTGTATTGGGTTTTAAATGTTAAATTTCTGACAAAGGAGTGGATCAAGATGCAAAATTTAAGAAATAGAAATTTTTTAACATTACTTGATTTTTCAAAAAAAGAAATGGAATTCTTACTTAATCTCTCTGAAGATTTAAAACGTGCAAAATATGCTGGAATTGAACAACAAAGATTAAAAGGAAAAAATATTGCTTTAATTTTTGAAAAAAATTCTACTCGTACACGTTGTGCTTTTGAAACAGCTGCATATGATCAAGGCGCACATGTCACTTATCTTGGACCTACGGGAACGCAAATGGGTGTGAAAGAAACACCTAAAGATACGGCACGTGTTTTAGGCGGTATGTATGACGGTATCGAATATCGTGGCTTCTCTCAACGTACCATCGAGGAATTTGCCGACTATGCAGGTGTTCCTGTTTGGAATGGTTTAACAGATGAAGATCATCCAACACAAGTCCTTGCTGATTTCTTAACTGCAAAAGAGGCGTTAGGTAAGCCGTATGAAGATATTCATTTCACATATGTGGGAGACGGACGAAATAATATGGCCAATGCGTTAATGAAAGGGGCAGCAATTATGGGGATGACGTTTCACCTTATCTGTCCGAAAGAGTTAAGACCTAAAGATGACTTACTAAAAACATGTCAGTCACTGGCAGATAAAAATGGTGGCAAAATCTTAGTGACAGATGATATTGATGAAGGTATAAAAGGGTCAGATGTAATTGCTACGGATGTATGGGTGTCAATGGGAGAACCTGACGACATTTGGGAAGAACGTATTAAGTTATTAGAACCTTATCGTGTAACCAAAGAAATGATTGAAAAAACAGGGAATCCACATACCATTTTTGAACACTGTTTACCTGCTTTCCATAATGCAGAAACAGAAATTGGTAAACAAATTAAAGAAAAATATGGTTTGAATGAAATGGAAGTCACAGATGAGGTCTTTGAAAGTGATCGTTCTGTTGTCTTTCAAGAAGCCGAAAACAGAGCACATACGATTAAAGCAGTAATGGTGGCAACTTTAGGCGAATAGAGAAAAAGGGGGACCTATGGATGTCTAAAATCGTAGTAGCATTGGGTGGTAATGCTTTAGGAGAATCACCGAAAGAACAATTAGAGCTTGTAAAAGGTACAGCTCAATCATTAGTCGGTTTAATCAACAAAGGATATGAAGTGGTCATTAGTCATGGGAATGGACCACAAGTGGGAAGTATTAATTTAGGGTTAAATTATGCAGCGGAACATGAACAAGGCCCGCCTTTCCCATTCCCTGAATGTGGCGCAATGAGTCAGGCGTATATCGGTTATCAGATGCAAGAAAGCTTACTTAATGAATTACATGCACTAGGGATTAATAAAGAAGTCGTGACACTTGTGACACAAGTCGAAGTAGCAAACGATGATCCAGCGTTTCAACATCCAACGAAACCTATTGGACTATTCTATACTAAAGAACAAGCTGAAAAAACAAAAGAAGAAAAAGGATATACTTTTATGGAAGATGCAGGACGTGGGTATCGTCGCGTTGTGCCTTCTCCTCAACCTATTAACATTGTTGAACTTAATAGTATTGAAACACTTATTAAACATGGCACGCTTGTGATTGCAGCGGGTGGCGGCGGTATCCCAGTTGTTAAGGAACAAGGTCGTTATCAAGGTGTCGATGCAGTCATTGATAAAGATAAGACAAGTGCATTACTAGCTGCACACTTACAATCGGATCAATTGATTATTTTAACGGCTGTTGATTATGTTTATATTAATTACGAAAAAGATAATCAAGAAGGACTAGGTGACGTCACAGTCGATGAGATGAAAGGCTATATTGCGGATAATCAATTTGCAAAAGGCAGTATGTTGCCAAAAGTAGAAGCAGCTCTTCAATTTATTGAAAAGAATCCAAAAGGTAGTGTATTAATTACCTCTTTATCAGGTTTAAATGATGCGTTAAAAGGTAAGATTGGTACACGTATTACAAAATAAATAGCTATATTAAATCGCTTGAGCCTACTATATGTATTTTACATATGTAGGCTCAAGTTTTTTTATAAGGTATTCAAATATTTAATAGTCACAAGTTATACTTCGGGTTGTCTGAGGTTAGACTCACAGACCATTTCATTTTAAAACATCCTTTGATTTAATCAAAGAATAATGTAAACTTATAAACATATAAAGTTTACAATTATGAGTTTTATTAGTGTATTTTAAAAGATAGGAGTGACAAACATCATGACATTAAATCTAGCAGAACGTGTATTGAATGGAGAAGCGTTAACTAAAGAAGAGTGTCTAAGTCTATTTCAAGACGATACGATTGATACGTTTGAATTATTAAATGAAGCTTATATAGTAAGAAAGCATTATTATGGTAAAAAAGTAAAACTTAATATGATTCTCAACGCGAAAAGTGGCATTTGTCCGGAAGATTGTGGTTACTGTGGTCAATCTGTCAAAATGAAAGAAAAACAGCGTTATGCTTTAGTAGATCAAGAACAAATTAAAGCAGGGGCACAAGTCGCGACAGACCATAAAATTGGGACGTATTGTATTGTAATGAGTGGACGTGGTCCTTCGAATAAAGAAGTAAATCATATTTGTGATACGGTAGAAGATATTAAAGCTATTCATCCCCAACTTAAAATCTGTGCGTGTTTAGGTTTAGTTGATGATGAACAAGCAACACAGTTAAAAGAAGCAGGTGTTGATCGTTACAATCATAACTTAAATACAAGTGAACGTTACCATGAAGAAGTCGTGTCAACGCATACATATAAAGATAGAGTGAATACAGTGGAAGTGATGAAAGAACACAACATCTCCCCTTGTTCTGGCGTGATTTGTGGGATGGGAGAAACAGATGAAGATATTATCGATATGGCGTTTGCATTAAAAGAGATTGATGCAGACAGTATTCCTGTTAACTTTTTACATCCAATTAAAGGAACGAAGTTTGGTGGATTAGATTTACTATCTCCAATAAAGTGTTTACGTATCTTAGCAATGTTTAGATTGATTAATCCTACAAAAGAAATTCGAATTGCGGGCGGTCGTGAAGTAAATTTACGTTCACTACAAGCAACAGCACTTCAAGCAGCTAACTCTATTTTTGTCGGAGATTATCTTGTGACAGGCGGACAACCTAATGAGCTTGATTACCAAATGATTGAAGATATGGGATTTGAGATAGACGGGTAGTGAACATATTATAAAACACCTTCTAGCATTTTTGGTTAGAAGGTGTTTTATTTAATATCTATTTTTCAGTATTTTTTCTTGCTTTGTACGCATGAGTTGCTGCTGCGCCTGCTTTTTGAGAAGCTTCTGTGGCATTTTCATTGGCTGCTCTAGCGCTATGTGCCGCTCTTTCTGCCCATATTGCAGATGCTTGGGAATTGGATGCTGCTAATTCTGACGCGTATTTTGCTGCTTTAGCATCTACACTTGTTTGAGTAACAGTAGAAAGAATTTGTTGTTGTTGTCCTTCCATACGTGCTTGATGAGATTCTGTTTCATATAAATTAATGGCTTCTTTCAAAGTATCAGCACGTTGGTTATATATGAATAAAGAATGAACCATTCTATTAATTCAGATGGATTAGTCGCGATGAGTTTTAAATAAGGACGTAGTGTATGACTTTGGTTTAATTTGTAGAAGATTTTAGTGAAATAGCAATTTAATAATTTTTCATCGTTAGTGTATGATTGACCAAATTCAATACGTTCATATTGGGCGATTATCGTTTGTGGTGTTTTATTTAAACTACTGAGTTCTGTAATGATTTCGTGATATATCATGTCATTCACCTCCGTTTCTCACATTGGAAACTAAAGGCGCCTGACAAGGCGACTTCTTTTATTTTTAGGAAGGTAGGGAGTTATAAAAGAGAGAAGTAAGCATAAAGCAAAAAAACGCCCCCTTACCGATTGAGGTAAGGGGGCGCGATATTAAGGTTTGTTTAAAATGATATAAAAAAAGTCTCTCGCAATTATGCGAGAGACTTTTTTGCAGTTTTTTACATAAATCCAATCAATTTCATCCATAATGAGCCAATGCCTAGCCAAATAACAAGATAAACAAGACCTAAAACGATATTCATGAGCCACCAACGTTTTTGTGTAATGTAACCCGCTGAATAAAGAATAGGGGCAGGACCACTACTATAGTGTGTTGTTGATGCCATTAAGTTACCGAAGAAACCAAGCATGAGTGCACTAAATAATGGTGGTGCGCCAGCTGCAACGGCAACGCCGAGTAATGCTGCATACATTGCGCTGACATGAGCTGTTGAACTTGCGAATAAATAATGTGAATAGAAATAGAAAATCACTAATATCACAAGTACTATAGGCCAACTAAAGCCATGTAAACTATGAGCAATGGTTTTACTTAACCAAGGAATAAAGCCGAGTTGATTCAATTGATCTGCCATCATGACAAGTACTGAGAACCATACCAATGTATTCCAAGCGCCAGTCTCATTTAAGATGTCTTTCCAATTTAATACGCTAGTTAAAAGTAAAAGTGATAATGCGATAAATGCAGTAAGCGTCGCATCGATACCAATAAAGCTACCAGTTACCCATAGTAATAAGGCAATAGCGAAGATCACCATCATAAATGCTTCGGCTTTTGAGATATGACCCATCTCAGATAACTCATGTTCCGCCCATTTTTTAGCATCTGGCGTTTCTTTAACTGTAGGTGGATATATTTTATATATAATAAAAGGGACTACAATGAGTGAAATTAAACCAGGAATTAAGGCAGCTAGAAACCAATCCGTCCAAGTTAAATGTATATGTGCTGTTTTGGCCGCTAAGTCTTGTGCAAGTGGATTACCTGCCATTGCAGTTAAGAACATTGCTGCGGTAATTAAATTTCCATGAAATTCTGTAAATATCAAAAATGCGCCCATTTTACGTTCAGTACCTTCTTTTGGCGTTGAACCAAAAGAGGTTGATAAGGATTGGATAATTGGGAACATAATACCACCAGCACGTGCAGTATTACTTGGTGTAGCAGGTGCTAAAATTAAGTCAACGCCAACAAGAGAATAGGCTAATCCAAGGGTCTTTTTCCCAAATAATTTAACGAATTGTAAGGCGATACGACGTCCTAGCCCTGTTTTTACAAACCCTCTAGAAATAAAAAATGCCATTGCAATGAGCCAAATACTTGAATTACCAAAGCCTTGAACGGCTGTTTTAATATCAACGACGCCGAGGAGTACAGTGAGAGTAAATCCGAGTATAGAGACAGCACCAATCGTCATTGGTTGTGTGATACATCCGATAATGGTTGCGACAAAAATCGCAAACATAAACCATGCTTGTATATTTAAAGATTCAGGTCTAAACGGTGCAAGTAAGGCAATAATTCCCCCAACAATAATAGGAAGTATAAATTTTTTATACTTAATTGAATGATCCATAAAGTAGCCTTCTTTCCTGATAACACTTTTATACATGTCTAGAATAGTCCCATTCTTTAAGAATGTACAGACTAATATTAAAAAAATAAACAGAAGAATGTAGAGGAAAAATTTAAGTGTACTGTAGCCAATTGTGCAGTAATTGGCTACAGTACACTTAGAATAACATTAATTATTTTATTCGCTATCTTTAATATCAGTGATGAACATATGACCTGGTGCATGTGTAATCATAAGTTCTGGTTTAGCATCAAGTGCAACGGATTGTGGAGTTACGCCACATCCCCAAAAGACAGGCACTTCATTAGGATGAATAGTGACGGGTTCTCCATAGTCAGGAACATTAATATTTTGAATGCCAATATGTTCAGGATTGCCGATATGGATTGGCGTGCCATGTACATGTTTAAAATGTGAGGTTATCTCAGTAGCTTTAATAGCTTGAGACATTGTCATTGGACGCATACTGACTGTAATATTCCCAGCAAATTGTCCACTCGGCTGGGCTGGTATGGTTGTTTGATACATTGGTACATTATGTTCTTCTTCAATATGTCGTACGGGAATGTCTGATTCTAATAACGCATGTTCAAACGTAAAACTGCATCCAATTAGGAAGCTAACCATGTCTTCAGTATATAAGTCAGAAATCTCATCACGTTCTTCAATTAATTTGCCTTGTCTATACACACGATAACGTGATACATCGGTGCGAATATCTGCTTGTTGACCATAATAAGGAAATGAAGGTGAACCGATTTCAGACACATCCAATAGTGGACATGTTTTTGGATTTCTAAAACAAAATTTCAAAAAATCATAAGCATATGTGGATGGCAAAATAACGACGTTTGCTTGGATATATCCTTCAGCCATCCCACTTGTATGATGTGTTAATTGACCTTCACGGATTAATTGGCGTAAGTATTCTGGTGATTGATGTTTGGTGTCCATCATGCATACCCCCTTGTTTTTTACACAGTACAATATATGAATATATTAATTATTTATCTGTCTGTGACCCACTTGATGTTTCCTCGTCTTTTTCGCGTTTTTCGAGTGGAATAGAGTAATCTTTATCATCCTTAACATATGACATTTGGAAATGTTTTGTATGTTCTCGTCGTAAGGCACGCATAATTGAAATAGTCATTAAAAGTAAAATAATTGAAAATGGTAAACCAGTAACGACAGAAGCTGTTTGCAAGCTTGTTAATCCCCCTGCTATAGTCATTGCTACTGAAATAGCCCCAATAAGTAAACCCCAAATGACTTTGTGTTTTATTTTTGGATTTTCACTGCCTCCAGTAGCCATTCCAGCAACAATATGCGTTGTTGAGTCAGCACTTGTGACAATGAATAAAAAGATTAACAAAATGGCAAGGCCACTTGTAATATCAGATAATGGAAATTTTGATAATAATTCAAATAAAGCAACCGTATAATCTTTATCTACAAGACTAGCAATTTTATCGCCACCCATAGCAATTTTGATAGCCGTACCACCGAAACCACAAATCCAAACAAAAGAAATAAGTGGTGGGACAACTAGTACACACAAAATAAATTCTCGAATGGTACGACCGCGTGATACACGTGCAACGAAACCTCCAATAAATGGTGACCAAGAAATGACCCATGCCCAATAAAAGACAGTCCATTGTTGAATCCAAGCATTGTTATTGGTATACGGATCAATACGTAAACTATATTCGACAAAGTGTCTTATGTAATCTCCAATAGCAAGTGTATAGGATTCAAAGATAAATTTTAAATCCCCAAATATGAGCATGAAGATAAGTAAGAGCGCACCTAAAATAATATTAAGGTTACTCAGCCATTTCACGCCTCGTCCTAGACCTGTAATACCAGAACCTATGAAGATAATCATCATTAAAAGCGTAATGGAAATTTTAGTAATATTGTTATTTGGAACATGGAAGACGTGATTTAATCCTCCACTGATTTGCATAATACCTAGTCCGATAGATGTGGCAATCCCCATCACAGTAGCAATAATAGCTAAAATATCAATCACATTTCGTATAGGACGTTTATAAGCTTCACCAAAAACAGGTTCCATTGCAGTTGAAATTAAGCCGTCACGTTTTTTACGAAATTGGAAATATGCAACAATGAGGCCAGCCATTGCAAAAATAGACCATTGTGAAATGCCCCAATGAAAGAATGTATAACCCATTGCAAGACGTGCAGATTCTGGTGATTGATCTGGCACTTTTCCTGGGAAAGGAGAGTGAAGATAGTGTGTCAGTGGTTCTGCAACTCCCCAAAAGACAATACCAACACCTAAACCAGCCGAAAATAACATGCCAAGCCATGAAATGAACGAAAATTCAGGTTCTTCATCATTATCTCCTAGTTTAAAACGACCATATCTTGAAATAGCTAACGCAATGAGAAAAATATCTAAAATAAATATAATTAGTAAGAAGAACCACCCAAAAGAGTTAGAAATTAAGTCGTATATGGTTTGAGCTTGTGTACCAAATGTCTTAGGAAATATACCAGCAATTGCAGTGATAATAATAATAATAGACACTGAAATGATATAAACCAATCTGTTATTTCTTTTACTTTTGTCATTCATGAATCAATTAAGTCATCCCTTTATAAATTAGTTGTTTTGATTATACATATAATTGTGAATATTTTCAAAATTCATTTTAAATGCTTTTATATTATTTTTAGATTATTTAACATTAAGGTCGAAAACTTTTCCAAAATGTAAAATGGCATAAATTTTAAAAAGTGAAATGCTATAATTAAAATGAAATGAAGAAGAATTCACAGAAAAGAAGGTATATCATGTCAAAATATGTCATTACAAATGGAATAATTTACACAGAAGCACAAGTGATTAATAAAGGATATATTGTGATAGAAAATGGCAAAATTAGTGATATTCAAAAAGGTAATTATGCGGGTGATTTAAAACAAATCGACGTTAAAGGGAAGCACGTATTACCAGGATTTATTGATATTCATATTCACGGTGGTTACGGTGAAGATGCGATGGATGCATCATATGAAGGATTAAATCATTTAGCTAAAAAATTATTATCTGAAGGGACAACGACATTCTTAGCTACAACAATGACACAATCAGATGAAAATATTGAAACAGCTTTGAAAAATGTCGTCACATGTTATCAGCATCAAACGATAGGTGAAGCGGCAGAAATTGCTGGAATTCATTTAGAAGGGCCATTTATTTCAGAATACAAAGTGGGTGCCCAAAATCCTAAATATGTACAATGCCCATCAGTTGAAAAAATTCGTCATTTTCAAGATATTGCAAAAGGATTAATTAAAATCATTACATTTGCGCCAGAAGTTGAAGGTGCTCATGATACATTAAATGCATTACGCGATGACATCATCTTTTCAATGGGACATACGGTCGCGACATACGAAGAAGCAAATGAAGCAGTAGAACGTGGTGCGAAACATATTACGCATCTTTATAACGCAGCAACACCTTTTGAACACCGTAATCCTGGAGTTTTTGGTGCAGCCTGGACCAATGAAAGTTTAAATACTGAGATTATTGGAGATGGTATTCATTCTCATCCTGCAGCTGTAGAGATTGCGTATAAGCAAAAAGGAAATACGCATATGTATTTGATTACAGATGCTATGCGTGCTAAAGGTATGAAGGATGGCGAGTATGATTTAGGTGGTCAAAATGTCATTGTCAAAGGTAAAGAAGCACGTTTAGAAAGCGGTGCGCTCGCAGGCAGTATTTTAAAAATGAATGAAGGGCTGCGTAATTTAATTCAATTTACGCATGATAGTTTAGATCATTTATGGCGTGTTACAAGTTTAAATCAAGCTATTGCACTTAACATAGACAAACAAAAAGGAAGCTTAAGCATTGGGAAAGATGCAGATATTGTCATTGTAGATGACGAGATTCGTGTTGATACAACGATTAAAGCTGGTATGATACATCAATTTTAAGACTACCCGCATCGTAAAAAGAAATAATGTTGACGTGCGTCATTTTTTACGTTTACATATATGTGATTGAGTGTATATATAGAATAAATCTACATAATATGTGAATTTTGAAGTAAAGGAGGCGTGAAAAATGCAAAACGATTTACGATTTCCTAGTGCAAAGAACTTCTTTACTACTTTAGGATGGGTATCAGTGATTGCATTATTAGCAGTTATCGTAGTAAATGCGTTATACAATAGTTCGTTTAAAAGTTGGTCAGATATTAGTGTGAAGTTCACACAAAATGATTTGATTTTCTTAATTACTTTCGCGATTATTGCGATAGTCTGTATTATTATGTCATTATTTTTAAAATTATTTAAACATTCATAGAAAGTAAGTAAAGCTAAATAAAAAGGACAAGATTCGATACAGTATCTCGTGGACTGACCCCAATTAGTGGGAATGATATAAAAACACTTTCGTTGAATTCATATTAAAATGAATCATGCGGAG
>NZ_JBXWKZ010000034.1:0-25456 GCF_058191515.1 Staphylococcus sp. CoH_129_LAB_1
TAAAGAAGCCAGTAAATGAATTTATAATAAACTCATTTACTGGCTAATTTGTTAGAAATTATGTCCCAGCCTCTTTTTTTATTCATCAAGCAAGGTCATTGACTAGTATACCCTAAGGGGGTATATTGAAAGTGGTAGGAGGATGAAAATATGAATCAAAATCGTCAAATCACTTTGAATATCATTGGTATGACGTGTGCCGCTTGTTCTAATCGTATTGAAAAGCGATTGAATAAAATAGATGGCGTTCATGCTCAAGTGAATCTAGCAACTGAAAAAGCTACTATTAATTATCCTAATGATCAATATGAAGTAAATGATTTTATAGAAACAATACAAAAATTAGGATATGACGTTGAAATAGACAAAAGCGAACTAGACGTCATAGGTATGACATGTGCGGCATGCTCTAATCGTATTGAAAAGGTACTAAATAAAACAGCAGGTGTTAAGCAAGCGACAGTCAATTTGACCACTGAACAAGCAACTATCGATTATTATCCTGGTCAAACTGATGTTGATACTCTCATTGAACGAATTCAACATCTCGGCTATGATGCTAAACCTAAACAATCAAAAAAAGAACAAGTCTCTCGTAAAGTTCAAGAATTAAAAAGAAAACGTAATAAACTCATTATTTCAGCAATATTAGCTTTTCCATTACTTTTAACTATGCTTGTTCATTTATTTAATGTACCGTTACCTGAAATATTTATGAATCCTTGGTTTCAATTTATCTTAGCTACTCCCATTCAATTTATTATAGGATGGCAATTTTATGTTGGTGCATACAAGAATTTACGTAATGGTGGTGCCAATATGGATGTGCTTGTAGCACTTGGTACTAGTGCAGCTTATTTCTATAGTATTTACGAAATGAGTAAATGGTTATTAGACTCAACCACACAGCCCCATCTTTATTTTGAAACCAGTGCTGTTTTAATCACTTTAATTTTATTTGGCAAGTATTTAGAAGCACGTGCAAAATCACAAACAACACATGCTTTAAATCAATTATTAAACTTACAAGCCAAAGAAGCACGTCTCATTAAAGATGATGGAACAGAAACAATGGTTCCGCTTCAAAATGTTCAAGTTGGAGACACATTACTTGTTAAACCAGGAGAAAAAATTCCAGTAGATGCAAAAGTCATTAAAGGGACAACAACAGTAGATGAATCCATGTTAACTGGAGAATCCATGCCTATAGATAAAACAGTTGATAATGAAGTGATTGGTGCAACACTAAATAAAAATGGTGTCATTACCATTCAAGCAACAAAAGTAGGTCAAGATACCGCTTTATCTAATATTATTAAAGTAGTTGAAGAAGCCCAAAGTTCAAAAGCACCTATTCAACGTTTAGCAGATATTATTTCAGGCTATTTTGTACCTATTGTCATCGGCATTGCCTTGATCACCTTTATAATATGGATTATTTTCGTTCATCCTGGCCAATTTGAAGATGCACTCGTTGCTATGATTTCTGTATTAGTGATTGCTTGTCCATGCGCATTAGGACTAGCTACACCAACTTCTATTATGGTTGGTACAGGACGTGCAGCAGAAGAAGGTATCTTATTTAAAGGTGGCGAATATGTAGAACGCACTCATCAAATTGATACAATTGTATTTGATAAAACGGGTACGTTGACTCACGGTACACCAGAAGTTACTTACTTTAAAGGTGATGATACCTTATTGCAATATGTTGCTTCTGCTGAGCATAACTCTGAACATCCCTTAGCAACAGCTATTGTTAAGTATGCTAAAACAAAACAAATTACTTTAACAAACATACAACACTATGAAACATTACCAGGTCATGGTATTAAAGCTACAATAAATAATAAATCATTACTCATAGGTAATCGATCATTAATGACACATTATCATATTGATACAGAGTCCTTATTAGATGAAATCACTCAAATTGAACAAAAAGGACAAACTGTCATGTTGATTGCATATGATCAGATATTACGTGGTTATATCGCTGTAGCAGACACCGTTAAATCTGAAGCAAAAGTTGCTGTTCAAGAACTGAAAGAAATGAATTTACGTACTGTAATGATTACAGGAGATAATCACTCTACGGCTCAAGCTATCGCAAGTGAAGTTGGTATTGACCACGTTATTGCAAATGTTCTTCCTGAAGATAAAGCTAAACATGTTGCTCATTTTCAAGATAAAGGTGAAAACGTTGCAATGGTTGGAGATGGTATTAATGATGCGCCCGCTTTAGTTCAAGCAGATATTGGCGTTGCAATGGGAACAGGTACTGAAGTTGCAATTGAAGCAGCTGATATTACTATCTTAGGTGGAGATATTGCCTTGGTTCCTAAAGCGATTCACGCAAGTCATAAAACCATTCGAAATATTAAACAGAATCTTTTTTGGGCTTTCGGTTATAATGCAGCTGGTATCCCTATTGCTGCCATGGGCTTACTCGCTCCATGGATTGCCGGTGCCGCAATGGCATTAAGTTCTGTCAGCGTTGTAACCAATGCATTACGTCTAAAACGTATGAAATTATAACTCTATTTTAAAATTTACACTTTCATAAAAATTTAAAAAGCGTAAAATATGGGTATAGTAATTATGAAATATTTGGAGGTGACAATCAATGATTAACGGAGTCATTAAAGTAGACGGTATGAGTTGTGACCATTGTAAAAATACAATCGAATCAGCATTAGCTAAAATTAATGGTGTAAGAACTGCGGAAGTAGACCTTGATAAAAATGAAGTTCGTGTAGATTATAATGATGAACTTGTTTCAATGAAAGAATTACATGATACAATCGAAGATCAAGGCTATGACGTAAAAAAATAATAAAAAGAGTCCGGGACATAAAGTTTCTGGATAAGTGAAAAAAGACAAGTTCTATTGAAATAATATAGAACTTGTCTTTTTTATAAACTTTTGATTATTTTCAACTCGTTGGGTTGCTCGTTTTCTTATATTGAGTGCCATTAGTAGAGTAAGTAGAGTCATGTTATATTCTTTATACATAAGAAGCCAGTAAATGAAGTTATAATAAACTTATTTACTGGCTATTTTGCTAGGAATTATGTCCCAGCCTCTTGTTTATATTCTAATTGACTCTTAGTTTTGTCGTACCAGTTGCTAACACATCTAGTGTTGCATCAAGTGCATCAACAATAAGATTCTTCACAGCTGCTTCTGTATAAAAAGCAATATGTGGCGTTAAAATGATATCTTCTCTTTCAATAAGTTGCTTTAAGAGTGCATCATCTATATCTTTTTCACGATAATCACCAGGGAAAAGCCCTCGTTCATATTCGTATGTATCTAATGCAGCCCCTTTAATTCGACCACTATCTATATTAGAAAGTAATGCGCTGGTATCTACAATTGAGCCTCTAGCTGCATTCACAAATACCGCACCTTGTTTAAAGTTTGAAAAAATAGATTCATCGAATAAATGGTGATTATATTTTGTTGCTGGAATGTGCACAGTAACAATATCTGCTTCTTTAATTGCTTCTTCTAACGTATCTTTATAATCAATAAATTCAGCTATGGATGCACTTGGAAATGGGTCATAAGCGACTACCTTACTGTTATAACCTTTTGCAAAAATACTTGCTACAATCGAACCTATACGTCCAGTACCAATAACTGCAACAGTTAAATCACGAATAGATTGAGATAAAATAGAAGGTTCCCAACGAAAATCAAAGTCACGTACTTTATTTTGAATACGTTTTTGATACCTTACAATATTAATAGCTTGTGTAACAGCAAATTCAGCAATTGAACTTGGAGAATACGATGGTACATTTGAGATAATCATATCGTATTTTGTAGCTAATTCTAAATCATACGTATCAAATCCTGCACTACGTTGTGCGATTTGTTTAATACCATATTGTTTTAATTTCGCAAAAATCTCTTCTGAAATTGGATGCTGTTGTGATAACGATAGACCGTCAAATCCTTTTACAGTTTCAATTGTTTCCTCCGTTAACATTTCTTTGGTTAAATCAACATCAACATTGTTGTATTCAGCCCATTCTTCAATATACGGAATGTCTTCTTCTCTTACACTCATTATTTTTATTTTAGTCATACATTTTCACCTAATTTCATTATTTTAACTATTCTTGATACATATCTGCTAAATCTACTAATCTATTTGCCGCCTCTTCTAATGCATCATCATCTAATGCAAGTGATATTCGAACATAATACTTTCCATTTTCACCAAATGGGATGCCTGGCGCAACTAAAATTGATTTTTCTTTTAATAAATATTGTTCAAATGTTTCACTATCATAACCTGGAGGAGTACGTAGCCATGAATAGATTCCCCCCTTAGAGTGAACGAATGGCAGGTGTGCTTCACTTAATTTTGCTTCAAATTTATCTCGGCGTCTTTTAAATGTATCATTCTGCTCTTCTAAAAATTCATCATAATGATTGAGTGCATAAGCTGCTGCGTCTTGTAAGGCACCAAACATTCCAGCATTCGTATGTGTTTGATATTTTTTTAATGCTTGAATCATATCTTTATTTCCCACTGCAAACCCCACTCTGAAACCTGACATATTATATCCTTTTGAAAGTGAGAAAATTTCAATAGCAACATCTTTACCATGTTCTGAAGCAAGAATACTAGGATTTTTAGCATCAAACCCAAATGCACTATATGCAAAGTCATGTACAATCTTTGTCTTTGTACCTTTGAATCGTTCAATTGCTTCGTCAAATACTTCTTTTGTAGCCGTTGATCCCGTTGGATTATTAGGATACGTTAAATAAACAAGTGCTGTGTTGTTTAATACTTCCTTATCTACATTATCCCAATTTGGCAAATAATCTGGTGGGGCTAGATTTAATGGAACCGGATTGGCATCTGCGAGCATGACCCCTGCTAAATAATCTGTATATCCAGGATCAGGAAGTAACACATTTTCTTCAGGATTAACAACACATGTAGGTAAAGCTACCAATCCATTTTTTGTACCATATAAAATACATACTTCATCCTCTTTATCTAATGTCACGTTATACTGACGTTGATAAAAATTAACAATGGCTTCTTTAAATGATTCTTTCCCATGAAAAGCACCGTATTTTTGATTTTCAGGAATACGAATAGCTTCAGAAAAATGATCGATGATACCTTTAGGCGTTTCCCCATCTGGAATCCCTACTGCCATATTAATAAGCGGTAATGGGCCATGTTCTACTTTACGTCCCATCGTTTTTCCAAAATAACTATCAGGAATGGCTGCTAATCTTTTTGAAATAACCATATTATTCCTCCTTAAATAAAAAAGCTATATACCACTTTTTTGTGGCATATAGCTTCATGAGATATATGTCACTTATCTATGAGGTCATTTTACAGTCCTCTTGGAATTAGCACAGTACTTTATATTTATAAGGCCTGTTGCTGAAGTTTCATTGGGCCAAATCCCTTCACTTCTCTTGATAAGTTCTTGCATATTAATTAAGTTTTATTTTAACATTAGACTAATAATTGTCAATTTTCAGACTTATATTTTCTACTTCATATTTTTAATATCTTCTAACATAGCCTCTGCTGTTATTTTAGCACTTGTTAATACAATGGGTACACCGGCGCCTGGATGTGTACTTGCGCCTGCAAAATATAAATCTTTATAATCACGAGACACATTAGGCGGACGATAATAATTACTTTGTGTTAAAGTAAGCATTAATCCAAAAGCCGTACCGAATTTAGCATTATAACGTGCTTCAAAATCTAAGGGTGTAAAAATAGTTTCAGATACGATATCTTCACGCACTCCTTTAAGCGCTTCAATTGTTTCTATTTTTTTGTAAATTTCATTTTTAGTCTTTTCAATTATGGCTGGATTATTCCAATCAATTTGACCTGTTTTAAGCTCAGGTACTGGCATTAAAATGTACATACCTGTTTTTCCTTCAGGAGCCAATTCCTCATCTTCAACAGAGGGGAAATAAAGATATATAGAAGGATCTTTCGGCAATCTTCCTTCAAAAATATCGTCAATGTTTCCTCTAAAATCTTCAGCAAAAATCACATTATGCAAATGAACTTTATCTTTCAAATCTCTGTTTATTCCTGCATAAATTAAAAATGCAGAACATGAATAATCCATTTTATCTATCTTTATATGTATTAAGCAAGAAATTAAAAATATTATATTAAAAAAATAAAAAAAGGAGAACGACATTGTCGTCCTCCTTTTTTGATAACTCGATGTACTATCCAGTTATCTATTTAAATCTTACCACCAACCGTTAGCATTACGGAAAGCAATTGCTGCATCCCATGAACCGTAACGTGATTTAGCATAGTTAGCCATACCTTGAGTTTGTGTAGCTACTGAACCAGTACCCCAAGCTTCTTTAGTTTGACCTAAACCTCTGTAACCAATTGGGTTAACAGCATTTGGATTACCACCTGATTCAGGCATTACGATAGCGTTCCAAGCAGCTTCAGTACCACCATTAGCTAAGAATTGAGCTTTAACTGAACCACCAGTTGAAGCAGTTGAGTATGAAGTTGTTTTTGGTGCTGAATATGAAGTAGTACGAGCACTGTAGTTATTATAGCTAGAAGTTTCTTGTACTGGAGCTGAAACAGCTTTTACATTTGAAGTGCTAGCTTGATTATTTGAGCTTACTGATTGAGTTGAAGCTTGGTTGTATGAATCAGTGTAGTCAGTAGTTGATTGAACTGTATCAACACCACCAGTGTAAGTGTAGTTCCAAGACCAAGTGTTACCATTTGAAGTGAAGTTATATTTGAAACCATCTTGTACGAATGAAATGTTGTATGCACCAGCTTGTACTGGGTGAGCATTTAATTCAGATGGGTTATTTTGAGCTAAGTCAGCTAAATGAGAGTAGTTTGTTGATTGTTCAGATGCATGTGCACTGTGATCATTTGTTAAAGCATATCCTGTTAAACCTAAAGTGACTGCTAATGACGAAGCGATTACTGTCTTTTTCATAATAAATAATTCCTCCAAAATTAAAATATATATTTTCGTTATGTTTTGTTCTTTGTTTAAATTGTATTTCTGTTTTCATTTGTTGTTTAACTTTTGACAATAGCTACTATACCATAAAATTCGCAGAATAGTATTACACTTATTTTACAAAAAATTACAATCAAACTGTTATTTTGTAATATTGAAATATATAAAGTATTTCTTGTAATATATAAATCTATCAATATAGGCTTTATTTTTATTATAAATTAACGTTTTACAATACTCTTTTACAAAATTTACAATCGTTTTACACAATCGGTAATATTACAAATTAATATTTTGTTACATTCCTGTAATAATTTTAAAAAGTAATGAACTACTAGAATTTTTATTTTTTTGATAAAAAAACAAGAAACTATTCTATAAAATAGCTCCTTGTTATGAAAATTTTAATAATCTTTTACTCCCCAAAGTGCCTTTTCACAATTACGAATGATATATTTTAATATCTCAATACGAGAAGTTTTTTTATGATCGGCAGGAACAACAAGCCATGGCGCATAGGAGGTATTTGTTTTTTCAACCATATCATGGCTTGCTTCAACGTATAAATCCCATTTCTCTCTATTTCGCCAATCTTCATCTGTGATTTTCCATTGTTTATCAACATTTTCTTGTCGATCTTTAAAACGTTTTAACTGTTCTTCTTTATCTAATGTAAGGAAGAATTTTAAAATAATCGCTCCTTCATCTGTCCACATTTTCTCAAATGCATTTATTTCATCGTACGCACGTTGCCACTCATCTATTGATGCAAATCCTTCTACACGTTCCACTAATACTCGTCCATACCAACTTCTATCGAATAATTCAATGTGTCCTGTTCTTGGCATATCTTTCGCAAATCTCCATAAATAATGATGTTTTATTTCAACATCTGTAGGAGCACTAATTCCATTCACTCGATAACCAGTTGGATCTAATTTTTCTCTAATGCGTTTAATATTTCCACCTTTACCGGCTGCGTCCATACCTTCAAATACTAAAATGAGCGGAATCTTTCTATCATATAATGCAAATTGAATTTCTCTCATACGATTTTGCAATTCCACAATAAGCTGCTTATATTCCTCTTTGTTTACTTTATCCACTTTTTTATCAAAGAGATGCGTTTTGAAATTAGAATGAAATTTACCGTCTCGTTGCTCTTCTTTTTGTTCATATTTTTCAATTGCTTTTTCAAGACGTTTAATAATATGTTCATACATTTTCTCAATTGCCTTTTCTCTTTCGGTATAATCAATGATTTCCCATGCTTTATCATTTTTTATAAATTGACGCATATCTTTAAGATAAACATCTGTTGAAAGTACATTACTATATTCTTGCACTTTCCAACGCATCAATGGATTTTCTTTTGTTTGTTGAATATGTTCTTGACGTTTTTCTTCATTAATCTCTATGAAAAACTTAATGATTTCATACTGATCTTGTTTAAGCATATCTTCAAAAGAAGAAATTTGTTGTTTGAGTACATCATAGTCTTTATATTTATCGTGTTTAATTTTATTTTCTCTATAATCTAGATAATGAGAATACCAGCTTCTAAAGTAAATATTTATATTTCCTTTTTTAGGTAAGGTATTCCAATATGTTTGTAAAAATTGATATCTTAAATCATCTTGCTTAGGTGACTGTGTCGCAATAAATTGTGTGTACTTTGCATCTAAATTTAATAATAATTCATTAGATAAACGTGTTTTTCCAGACGCTGGTACGCCTTCGAATAATATCATGACTGGGATGCCTAATTCATGTGTACGTCGAGTTAATTCTGCAGTTTTTAATGCTAAAGTTTCAATTTTTTTCGTCATTAACGCTTCATCCTTTAACTTCATGTTCTCTATTACATTGTAACATGATTTATTTCTTAAAAAAGAAAGTGATAGATGAATTCATCTACCACTTTCTCAATTTTATCCCATAAATTTATATATATCATTTGTAAATAATTTTAAAATTTTACGTAACATAATGTCTAAAATATATGCAGTAACTAATGGTACGACAAAGAATGCAATAAAGATTAATATCACTTTCATCATCGCTGAATCAATATGTAAAAACTTAAACGCACTAATTGGCCCAATCATACCAATAAAACCAAATCCTGCAGATTCTTTTGTTCCCGCAATACCTATGAGACTACCAACTATACCAGAAACTGCTGCAGTAATTAAAATAGGTAACATAATAATTGGGTATTTTACCATATTTGGCATCATCATTTTCACGCCACCAAAGAAAATAGAAATTGGTACTGCAACACGATTCACTTGACTTGTGCCAATAAGTAAGACAGCTTCAGTAGCTGAAATACCAATTGAAGCTGAACCTGCTGCCAAACCTGTGATACCAATAGCAATTGCAATCGCTACAGTTGATAATGGCGAAATAATAATAAAACTAAATACCATCGAAATTAACATACACATAAGTACGGGTTGTAATTCGGTAAAGCTGTTAATCATATTACCAATTGCAATATTAATTGTATGTACATAAGGTAAGATAAGGACACCGATTGTAGCTGAAATACCTCCGACAATGGTAGGATAAACAATCAATGCCATACTTCCTACGCGTTTTTCAATAAGTAAAATAAATAACACAGCAATGGCTGCAGTAATCATCGTATTGATTAAGTCACCAATACCCGCAATAATCCATGCACCATTTTTAAACTGAGCAGCCCCACTTCCTACATATGCTGCACTAGAAACAACGGCAATAGCAAGCGGTGTCATATTGAATTTAATAGCGATTAAAGCACCCACTAATGCTGGTACTGTAAATTGTAAAGCTTGAACCACATGTAGTAGCGTTGCAAAAATAGGATGATGATGCATAAGTGCTTTAAAGATTTCACCTAAAATAGCATTAGGTACTAACCCTACTACGATTCCTATGGCTACTCCTGATAGTACTCTAAAAATAAAATCTCCTACACTTATTTTTCTAAGTTCTGTTGTCATTCTTATACCTCCTATAATTTTTTATATCTGTAATAAGTAATGATAAAAAATACTATAACACATTTTCTAAATTTTCAGAATATTTATTTTATTATTTTCTTAAGTTTTTCTTATTTTATGGATATTTTAAGAATTTTAGGCAACAATTTATATGTATATTAAATTAAAAAGACGAGTTTCTTCCATTGTATAGTTTAAAACAGAATGATTAATCATACTCTTTGACAACCCTCTTTATTCGTTTAATAATTTAAAGTAATCCTATTTTAAAATAAAGGGGGTGTCCCTATGGCAAGCAATAAAATTGATCCAAGAGTTATACGAACAAAACAATTACTCGTAGAAGCATTTTTAAATGTGTCACAAGAAAAAGAAATGACCCAAATTACAGTAAAAAACATTACTGACCGTGCTACTGTTAATCGAGCTACATTTTATGCCCACTTTAATGATAAATACGAAATATTAGATTACTCATTATCAATGACTATTCTTAAAGATATTAAAGAAACGTTATCTATTTCAAATACACTGAACAGTCAAATTATCTCTAAATTATTTATCTCAATAGCACATTATTTAGAAAATGTACAAAACGTTTGTAAACTTAATAGAGAAACTTTTTGTAACCATGCCCATAAATCTATTAATAACGAGTTAGAAGACATCTTTACGCTCATGTTACAACATAAATATCCTGATCATCATTCTGAAATTATTGAAAATAGCGCAAGCTTTTTAGCAGCTGGTTTATGTGGACTAGCAAGACATTGGCTAGATACAAGTGAGCTAAGTGCTGAACAGTTTATTAATCAGAACTTATCTTTCTTACTACATCATATTACAAATTTATAATTCTTTAAAAACGTCTAAGACATAATGAGTTGTCTTAGGCATTTTTAATATATGAGAGTGGGACAATAAATTTTGGCCCTCTCTTTTATATATATATATAAAAGCATACGACTTGCATAAATTTATAAATTACGTTATATTATATTCAACACTTGTTGTTTAGTTAATAAGTATTGAATAAATAAACTTTAGTTAGGAGGGATGATATGTCCAAGATAGAAGATCATGAGGGTTTTGAACGTACCTTTAAAAATCATAAATTAACATTAGGCTTATCCATACCATTTGATAATAATAAAGAGTGTATTGATTTTAATGAACAAATGAAGTTTGCACAACAAGCTGAACGATTAGGTTTTACAAGTTTATTTGTACGAGATAATCCACTTTATAGTCCTCATTTAGGACAAGTAACTGAGAATTACGATCCATTCGTTTTTCTAACGTATTTAAGTGCGTTTACCTCAAAGATTGCACTTGGAACAAGTAGTATCGTGGCAACATTACGTCATCCTATCCATTTAGCTAAATCAGCCGCTTCACTTGATATCATTTCTAAGCAACGTTTATTACTTGGCATGGCTACTGGAGACCGTTCATTCGAGTTCCCAGCTTTTAAAATAATTGAAAGTGACCTTAGTGAACATTTTCAAACTTCAATTGAATCACTTAGACAATTATGGACATCACATTCCCCTCATATTTCAAATCATCAATTCAAGTTATATGAAGATTCAGGATTACAAGTACTACCAAAACATCATAATATCCCTATGTTTGCAACGGGGTACTCAAAACAAACGATGTCATGGATACAAAAGCATATGGATGGTTGGTTATTTTATGCTCAACCATTTCAACAACAAAAATCACTCGTTGATAAATGGCACAAAGGTACACCTTACTTCAAACCATTTATCAATGTATTACTCATAGAGTTATCTGACAATCCTAATGAAACGGTAACTGTGATTAAAGGTGGTTATCGTACGGGTCGAAAAAACTTATTACAAATATTAAAAGCATACGAAGCAATGAATACAAATCACATCATTTTGAAATTTATAAATCAAAATCGTGAATTAGAAGACATGATAGAAGAAGTTGGAACATATATTACCCCCCATTTTCCAGCTCATACAATTTAGGAGGATTTTTTAATGAGAGAATTATTAGAAAGAATTAATCAATTAGCAAATAAAGAAAAAGTGGAAAACTTAAGTGTCGAAGAAAAACAAGAACAACATCAATTAAGACAAGAATATTTAGGAATGATTAGAGGTCAAGTACTTCATACATTCTCAACTATGAAAGTTGTAGATCCACTTGGCCAAGATGTCACACCAGATAAAGTGTATGACTTAAGAGAAGAATACGGCAATATTCAAGAAAAATAACATATTCTTATTAAAACTTAGACTGTTCTCAAAGTTTTGAACTTTGTAGACAGTCTTTTTTCATTAACTAATATGCTAACTAAAAAGACGCTCAAAGATATTGATACTTTATCATTATATACCACTATATAAAGATAAAGCATCAACATGACAGTAATTACTTTTTATTAAAAATACACCCATAAAGTTAAATTCTAAGTCCAACTTTACGGGTGCGCATCATTTCATTTTACCCTTGGGATTCAAGTTAATTGGTTTATTTGATAAAAAATATTTAATTAACAAACTAAAAAATTATATTTATGGCCATCTGGATCTACAAATATTGCACCGTAATACCCTTGAGAAGTCTTAGGTTCATCAATCACTTTACCGCCTAACACTTCTACTTTTCGCATTAATTCATCCACTTTGTCATTAGTTTTAATGCCTAATGATATAATTACTTCATTAAGTTTATGTGAAACTAAATCATACGTCACCTTTTCAAAATGACTGTTTTTTATTAAAATCACAACTGTTTGTCCAAAATGTTATCGTAGAGCGTTTTTATTATTTTTTTGAAGTACAATCTAGACTTATTATGCTAATATTTGATCCATTGAACGATTTACACTACTTGCATACATGCCTCCAAATTTAACTAAATGTACCATGAATAAATACAATCTATAAAATTCTAAGCGTTTTTCTGCACCTTTTCCTAAAGGATAATGTTTTTCATATTCATTATAAAATTCTTGTGTAAATCCACCAAAGACAGTAGTAATTCCTAAGTCAAATTCTCTATCTCCATATAAAGGCGCTGGATCAAATAAGGCAGGACGTCCATCTTTTAAAAACATATAGTTGCCACCCCATAAATCACCGTGTAAAAGAGATGGTTTACTGTTATGATTTTCTAATTCTCTAACCATTATTGAACGAACTTGCTCATACACTTTATTATCTTCTTCATTCCATAAATTTTTACGTAATAGTTCATCTCTTAAATGGTCCATACGACGTTCTACGAAAATTTCACTCCAAGACTCTGACCATGTATTATCAAATGAGACATCAGCACCTACATATGATAGTTCGAAACCAAATTTCCCTTCTGATTGTTGCTTACTATGCATTTTAGCTACCAGTTGTCCTAATTCTTTTTGACTTCCCTTACCGCCTTCATCTAAATAGCTAAGTAATAGATACGCATCACCATTAATTTCACCATTTTTAATCACTCGTGGTGCTGTGATACCTACTTTTTCAAATGCTTCTAATCCTGCAATTTCAGCAGCGTAGAAAGAAGATTTACGATTTCTTTGAACTAATAAGAAATATATATCATCGCCTGTTGTAACTTTAAATGCTTCATTTACATCTCCACCGCTTACTGGAGAAATATCTTGAATACCTTCTAAAGGTAACTGATTTTTCCATTCAGTCTTCATTAATTATCCTCCTCCGTTCATTTCTTAATCTACTATTCTATTTCCTAAATTGATATGCTTTAACCTTTGTAATTCCAAAATGATATAAAGTTTAGACAATTTTTCAAACACTTTCAAATTAGACTATTCATTTTTAAGCGAACGTGCTAGTCTATTAAAGGAATGTTTTTTCAATGATATTAAATGAGGATAGTAAGCCTCAAATACAATGAAATGGAGCATTATTATGTACAAATTAATTAAACCTCTTTTATTCAAAATCGAACCTGAAAAGGCACACGGATTGACAGTAGATGCCTTAAAATTCACACAGAAAAACGCTTTTTTACTACCTTTTGTAAATAAATTATTTACATATGAACACCCCTCTCTTTCACAAAACATTAATGGGATAACATTTAAAAATCCAGTTGGTTTAGCTGCTGGTTTTGATAAATCATGTGAAGTGCCTAAAGCACTTGAAAATGCTGGTTTCGGTGCTCTTGAACTTGGTGGCATCACACCTAAACCACAAGATGGCAATCCTAAACCGCGTATGTATCGCTTACTTGAAGATGATGCCTTAATCAATCGTATGGGCTTTAATAATATGGGGATGAATAAAGCTTTATGGAATTTAAGACGTCATGCTTACACTATTCCTGTAGGTTTAAATGTGGGCGTTAATAAAACGACACCTTACGAAGAACGTTATCAAGATTATATTAAAGTCATCGATGCATTTAAAGCAGATGTATCATTTTTCACTGTGAATATTAGCTCACCTAATACTGAAAACTTACAAAGTTTCCATGATAAAGATGAATTTTCAATGTTATGTCATGCTTTAACAGATTATAAAGCACAACACGAAGTGAATGTCCCAATCTTTTTAAAACTGACTTCTGACTTAGAACTTGAAGGATTTAAAAACATTTTACCGCAAATCACAGAAACATTTGATGGTATGATTTTAGCCAATACAACACGTAAACGTGATGGATTATCTTCTCCAAATAAAGTAGAAGATGGCGGATTAAGTGGCCGACCTTTATTTAAACGTAATTTAGAACTTGTAAAATGGGCTTATCAACAAACAAATGGTGAGTTTTTAATCATTGGTACAGGTGGTATTTTTAATGCACAAGATACAATCCAAATGATGCGAAATGGTGCGTCACTTGTACAAATTTACTCATCGCTTGTGATAGAAGGACCTGGTTTAACTAAAAAAATTAATCGAGATATTGCTAAATATTTAAAAGCAAATCATTACAATAATATTAGTGAGATTATTGGACTAGATGCTAAACATTAAAATATTTCACTAAATGATAAAATGTACTATACTAATATCAAACATAGCACGTATTATCGGAGGGCATGTTGATGACTATAGAAGATAAACAAACAAAGTCACAAACCATAGACAAAAATAAAACTGAAGATGGTAAATCTTCTCAAGAACAGGATGATAGTACAGGTTACAACTGTGAAAAGAAAACAGCTTTGGATCTTGACATTGAACGTGAACTATTAGAAATGATGGAAAATAAAGATCCTGAACCTGAAAAAGAGAAAAAAGGTGTAAAAATCGCTGGACTACTATCTGCCTTTGTTATTGCTATCTTAGCTATTGTACGTTTTATCCAACGTATGTTGTAACTAAAAGTGAAGGAGTAAGAAAGAATGGTTAAATAACTCTTTCTTACTCCTTTTTAAAATTGTTCTAAAAATGCTTTAGCATCTTGATTAATTTTTTTAAAATCAATACCTTGTTCCATCGCTGCAAATACGCAACCGCAATAACATTGTCTAAATATATTATAATCATTGCACATTTCTATAGAACGTTCATATCCTTTATTTTTCTTAAAATCACTAGGTAAATAATATGTATTGTACAGTCGTTGAACTTCCATACCGAGTTCGTTAATTAATTGAGCATTCTTTTTAGGAGATAATGTCAATGCACTGCCGAAATAATCATATCCATACTTCACTGCCGCTTCTGCGACAAGCTCTAAACGCATCTCAAAACACGCAGTACAGCGTTTTCCACCTTCAGGCTCTTCAGTAAGACCACGCGATTTCGCCATCTTCATGAATTCATGTGGCTGATAATCAGCTTCAATATATTTTACCGCATATCCCGTCTTTTCATTAAAATCTTTTACAAATTGCTCTTGAACTTTGGCACGTCTTAAGTATTCATTTTTAGGATGGATATTAGGATTAGCGAAATAAATAGCAATATCTGCATATTGAGACAGATACTCTAATGTATATGTGCTACAAGGTGCACAGCAACTGTGTAATAAAATTTTAGGGCGAACCCCTTCATGTTCCCATTGATTAATCAGTTTTTTCAATACTCTATCATAATTAATTTTTTGATTTTTCATCTTCGCAATAATAGGTTCTGCATTTATCATATATATCAACACCTTATATAAGCTAATTTTATTTTTTACTTCATTTCATAAGAAAATAACGAATACTAATGATTCATTATATATTCTTTTTTTCGATGCCTCATATACGTTCGAAACACCAATGTATGGTCAATAGTATAAGTAACACATGCCATATTATAGTATACATACCTTTCGTCTATGACAAATTTACTTTCACAATGCTTACAATAAACAATTAAAACCACTCCAAATAATCTACGTCATACTCCGAAATCATCAAATTGATTAATTAATGATGATCCAAGCTTAATGATTCTGATGTAGATATTGTAGTTAGTACAACTTGCTCTAATCTTCGTTCTACATTCTTCACAAAATAAATCTCCTTGATGATATGATCGACCACAATTTGGATATTACATCCTGTATACTTCCATAAATATAAAATTTTGTTTCATTATATCATTAAAATCAATTGTTTAAAATATTATTTTTAAAAATAAAAAAGAGTACGAATCATAGTAGACTCGTACTCTCATAATAAGATACTATTCAGCTTCTCTAATTTCTGCATCGATGTCTGCATAATCAATTTCAGTGTTAGTGAATGTTTTATTATCGATTGGGAAGTGTTGTTCAAATGTTTCAAAGTTTTGAATTTCAACTTTTACATCATCTACTTCAAAATCTAAAATGTGTCCGCCGAAATTACGATCATCATTGGCGAAATGAATATGGAAACCACCAGAACCAACGCCATGGAATAATTCAGGTGTAAAGAAACCAATCACTGTACCGTTAACATCTTCCTGAGTTTCTTCAGGTTGTCTACGTGCTGAATCAATTAATCTTGTATATGGTGGTTCCTGTTTTGGCATCATACGAACATGCATTTTTTTAAATTTACCAGTGATTTTTACTGCTGAGAATAAATTATCACTTAACATATGTTCTTTTACTTCATTTAATACTGTTTCAGAATCTTTATTAGAAGTTTCATAAGATTCGTCTGCT
The DNA here is from genome assembly GCF_058191515.1 of Staphylococcus sp. CoH_129_LAB_1. NCBI lineage: Bacteria > Bacillati > Bacillota > Bacilli > Caryophanales > Staphylococcaceae > Staphylococcus > Staphylococcus sp. CoH_129_LAB_1. Next base: position 17,112 of record NZ_JBXWKZ010000034.1, read on the forward strand.
TCAAATTTAGTAATTGTAGCAAAAGGTGTTAATTCATCACCTTTAAGTTTTTTAAATTCTTTGTGTTCATTTGCATGGTAAGCTTCTCCATTAATGAAGATAACTTCACCGTCTGAACCTGTAAGTGTTGCTAGTCCTGAATCACCATGTTTTAATAATTCATCGATTGTTGCAGTTCCTTCTAATAAACCTGCCATCAATGTACCTAATGTACCATGTTGATATAATACATGACCCATATTAATATTCACTCCTATTTTTTAGAAAATTAATTTAAAGAATCTGGTAACATATTTGTTGATAATTTAATATTATCTTTATAATTTACTGGAATATCAATTAAAACTGGTCCTTCTGTTTCGTAACCTTCTTTAATTGCAGCTTCAAGTTCTTCTGGGCTTGTTACTCGGATACCTTTCGCACCAAATGACTCTGCATATTTAACATAATCTACTGGACCAAATGCTACACCAGCTGCACGTTTATATTTCATTTCTTCTTGGAATTCAACCATGTTATATTTACCATCATTCCAAATTAATTGAATGATATTTAATTTTTTACGTACAGCAGTTTCTAAATCTTGACCTGAGAATAAGAAACCACCATCACCAGCAACTGATACAACTTGTGTGTTTGGACGTACTAATGCAGCTGCTATAGCCCATGGTAACGCAACACCTAAAGTTTGCATACCGTTACTGAATAATAAGTGTCTTGGATTGTAACTTCTAAATTTACGAGCCATCCAAATATAATGACTACCTACGTCTACTGTTACAGTTGTATCATCAGTTAACGTTTTTTGCATTGTATTAATAATTTCTACTGGATGTAAAATACCATCTTCATGTTCATATTTAATACCAGTAGCCTCGATAATATTTGCTCTTAATTCTTCTAAGTCATCTAAATGTTTTTGATCAATAATTGGTTCAGATACTTTTTCTGACATCATTTGAATTGTACCTGCAATATTACCTACTAATTCTTTTTTAGGACGTAAGTAATTTGTAATTTCAGCATGTACTTCGTCAATTGAAATAATTTCAGTATCTAATTCTTTATTCCAGTTACTAGCTTCGTATTCAATTGGATCATAACCGATTGTAACTACTAAGTCAGCTTTTCTTAGTAATTCGTCACCCACTTGGTTACGGAATAAACCAACACGACCAAAGAAATGGTCTTCTAATTCACGACTAATCACACCAGCACCTTGGAAAGTTTCTACAACAGGTAAGCTTGTTTTTTCAACAAATTTACGAATTGCTTCTGTTTCTTTTTCACTAGAACTTCTCATACCTGCAAGTAATACAGGGAATTTAGCATCTTTAATTGCTTGAAGCACTTCATTCACTTCTCCATCTGCTGGTACACCTAAATGAGGTTTTTCTGGTAAGTCGATTGCTTTACTTTGCACTTGAGATGAAATAACATCTTGCGGAATACTAATGAAACTTGCACCATTTTTACCTGAAGTTGCAGTGCGAATTGCATTTGTCATAACTTCTGATAATGATTCAGGATCTTGAACCTCTGCACTATATTTAGTTGATGATTTTAATAACGCAGCGTTATCTACAGCTTGGTGAGTAAGACGTAATAAATCATTTCGTTTAACTTGACCACCGATTGCTAATACAGGGTCACCTTCTGAAGTAGCTGTTAATAATCCAGTTGTTAAGTTACTTACCCCTGGACCACTTGTTACTAAAGCAACACCAGGTTTACCTGTTAAACGTCCAATGCCTTGCGCCATCATTGCAGCATTTTGTTCATGACGTGTAACGATAAGTTCTGGACCATCATCTTCTAATGCATTGAATAAATAGTCGATTTTTGCACCTGGAATACCAAATACATAATCCACATTATTATTTTTTAAAGTATCAATGACCATATCTGCAGCAGAATAGTTTTCTTTAGCCATTTTATATTCATATCCTTTCAAGTTTACATTTGTATTTTAAAATTTTTTGTTTTAAATATTGTGTTTCTATTTATTGTTTACCCAATTAAAAAGAAGCCACACACATGTCTATTTTTTATAGGGAAAAAGAGGGAAAGACTTAGTCACATGTTAATTGCGGCTTCTTTATATTTAAATAACTTCAACCTCTCTAGTTGAAGTGTAACCTCAGTTAATTAGACATATTCAAATATGGGATGGGAGTTTTCTATTATATATGTCATTGTTTTAAGGGAATGATAGTCAGACATATTTCTTAGAAGATTTGAATATGTTGTAACTTTATTACGAATATTATTATAGTACGTATGAAAGTATTAATAAAATACATATTTTCGATAGAAACCATTCCATATTGGAATAGGTCAACATACTTTAATTAATGTAAAATAACACACATAAAAGGTCTAATTACTTGACTTTTCTACTATAATTATAATAATAATATTGGCATAATTACCACTTTTTATATTTAAAAGGTAAAAATACTCTTTTTAGTTGTTTTTATTTTAATTTTATCTGATATAATCAAATCTATCATTTAAATTTTCTAGTTATGTATTCTTGTTTGATTAAAAGTAAGAAAACTTGAAATTTTCAGAAATTTTAGACAAAATACTATTCTTTTATGCTATGATAATAAATGTTATATAGCTGACAAGCTAATTAATTAAAAATTTAAACTTATTAGTGGAGGTTCATAATTATGGCCAGTTTTTTCAAAAATTTTACTAGAAAAGAAGATCCCACTATCTATCAAAGTAAAGATGGACATTTAAAACGTACTTTACGCGTTAAAGATTTTCTTGCATTAGGTGTAGGTACTATTGTATCAACATCTATTTTCACTTTACCTGGCGTAGTAGCAGCAGAGCATGCTGGTCCAGCCGTAGCTTTATCTTTCTTATTAGCTGCGATTGTCGCTGGTTTAGTCGCATTTTCATATGCTGAAATGGCAGCAGCCATGCCTTTTGCTGGATCTGCATATTCTTGGATTAACGTTTTATTTGGTGAATTCTTCGGATGGGTAGCTGGTTGGGCATTACTTGCCGAGTACTTCATTGCTGTTGCTTTTGTAGCTTCTGGTTTTTCAGCCAATTTGAGAGGACTTGTTTCTCCTTTAGGTATCGCGTTACCTAAGTCTTTATCTAATCCGTTTGGTGCAGATGGTGGAATTATAGACTTAGTTGCAGCAATTGTTATTATCTTAACTGCATTATTATTATCTCGTGGTATGAGCGAAGCAGCTCGCATTGAAAATATCTTAGTAATTTTAAAAGTCTTAGCAATTGTTTTATTCGTTATTGTCGGCTTAACAGCAATTCATGCAAGTAACTATGTACCATTTATTCCTGAACATAAAGTCACTGCAACTGGTGATTTTGGCGGATGGCAAGGTATTTATGCTGGTGTATCAATGATTTTCTTGGCATACATAGGGTTTGACTCAATTGCCGCAAACTCAGCTGAAGCAATAAATCCTCAAAAAACAATGCCACGTGGTATTTTAGGATCATTAATTATTGCAATTATTTTATTTGTAGCAGTAGCTTTAGTATTAGTTGGTATGTTCCATTATTCAAAATATGCTGGCAATGCTGAACCTGTAGGTTGGGCACTTCGTCAAAGTGGACATGGTGTTGTCGCAGCGGTGGTTCAAGCTATTTCTGTCATTGGTATGTTTACAGCATTAATCGGTATGATGTTAGCTGGTTCACGTTTACTTTATTCATTTGGTCGTGATGGATTATTACCTTCTTGGTTAGCCAAATTAAATGGTAAACATTTACCTAATAGAGCGCTTGTTATTTTAACTATCATTGGTGTTTTAATTGGTTCAATGTTCCCATTTGCTTTCTTAGCTCAATTAATTTCAGCAGGTACATTAATTGCATTTATGTTTGTATCTATTGCAATGTATAGTTTAAGAAAACGTGAAGGAAAAGATTTACCAGTTCCAGCATTTAAAGTTCCATTCTTCCCAGTATTACCAGTCATTACATTTGTATTAGTATTACTTGTATTCTGGGGATTAAGTTTTGAAGCTAAACTTTACACATTAATTTGGTTCTTAGTTGGTATTGTTATATATGTATTCTATGGTATTAAGCATTCTAAAAAGAATGAAGAAGATGATTATGTTGTACCAAAAGATTAAGATAATGAACTAATTTCATATTTATAATATTTTAATCCCCCTAAGAAATATTCAATTATTTTTTAGGGGGGATTATACTGAAAAAGAGCAAGAAAAGATTTTAGTTGAATATCTTTTCTTGCTCTTTTGATAATGTTACCAACCTTGTCCATCAATCATATACTTATCTAACAGGTCATCTTGTAAGGCTTGCAGTGCACTTTCAATTACATCTAATGCCTTATCTAATTGTTGGTAAGTAATGACAAGTGGGGGTTGGAATCGTAGTACATTTCCAGTAATTGCAATAATAACGACGCCATGTTCGAAACAATAATTACATATTTTCAAAGCTTCTTCTGATGCTCGTTCTTTTGTTTTTTTATCTTTAACAATATCAATGCCAATGGATAATCCAATACCGCGTACATCTCCTACGTAATTATATTTATCTATCCATTGATTCATACGTTGACGCACGTAGTTCCCTTTTTCAGTACTGGCAGTTAATAAATCATCTTCTTCTATCATTTCAATCGTAGCAAGAGCCGCTTCACAACTTACTGGATTTGCTCCTGTTGTAAATAAGTGTGCTGGAGCTTCAAGACTTTCAATAATTTCTTTTCGACCTACAATTGCTGACATTGGTAATCCGCCTGCTAATGATTTACCAAATGTAATGATATCTGGTGTAAAGTTAAAGTGAGTCACGGAACTCCAAGAACCTGTCCGTCCTAATCCTTGTTGAATATCGTCAACGGCAATTAAAATACCATGTTTACGACATAAGGCTTCCAGTGCTTCAAAGTATCCTTCTACTGGTTCTAGTAATCCTCCATCTCCTTGAATCGTTTCTAATACAATACAAGCTACTTCTTCAGCTGGAACATACTTCGCAAACATATCTTTTAATGGTGCTAAATATTCTTCAATAGTATTTGGCTTGGATTGTTCAAACATTCCTCTGTATTTATCTGGAAATGGTATATGATAAAATCCATTTAATAACGGTCCATAATGTTTACGCATATTCAAACTGATAGTAGACATTGATAGCGATCCAAATGTAGATCCATGATAGGCATTTGTAAAACTAATGATATATGGCCGTCCTGTATAAGCACGTGCAAATTTAATTATTCCATCATTAGCATCCGAACCACTCAAACCAAATGTAACACGTTTTTCATAGTTTCCTGGTGCAATATCACATAACTTTTTAGCGAGTCTTACTAAAGGCTCGTGATACATGTATGCGGGCGTATAATGGATGAATTGATCTACCTGTTTTTTTATTGCTTCTGTCACTTTTTTTGGTGCATGTCCAACGTTTTGTGAACTAGCACTAGACAACAAATCAATATATTCTTTTCCATCTACATCTACTAATGTAGCTCCATGCCCGTGGTCAATCACTAGTGGATAATATTTAATACGTCCTGATGTAGCAAAATACTTACTATCTTCTTTTATCATGTCCTCTGCTTTACTCAAATTGACTCATCCTCTCCCACAACATCAATAATCTACACTGTTTATTATTGACTTTACTTCTATGATAATAATCAATATCTTACTAATAATTGTCAGATTTGTAAATATTTTCAGAAAAATTAAAATATATTTTTTCTATCTTTTATACAATGATAAATATAAATCATAAAAGGCCTCTAATAGAGACCTTTTATGATTTATTTGTTTTCATATGGAATAACATCATCGCCATATTCTTTTTTAATATACTCTTTAATTTCTTTAGATTGCATAACTTTTAATAATGTTTGGAATTTTTTATCATCTTTATGACCTTCTTGAACGGCAATAGTATTCGCAAATGGTGATGATTTACCTTCCATAACAATAGCATCTTTAGATGGTTTTAAACCATTATCAAGCGCATAGTTTGAATTCATAATCACTGCAGCGCCTTCACCATTCTTATATGTTTTTGGTAAGAATTCTGCACCTTGCTGATGATTAAATTTTAAATGTTTTTTATTTTCAGCAATATCTTCAAATTTTGCATTTTCGATTTTAACGCCTTTTTTCAACTTTATTAATCCTTCGTCAACAAAGAATGATAAAAATCGTCCTTCTTCTGCCGGATTATTAGAAACATAAATCGTTGATCCATCTGGAATATCTTTTAAGTGTTTATATTTTTTACTGTATACACCCATAGGGGTCGTAAATACTTTGCCTAACTCTTCAATCTTGTACCCATGACTTTTCTTTTCAGCATTTAAGTATGGAACATGTTGGAAGAAGTTAGCATCTACATCACCTTTATCTAGCAATTTATTAGGCACTTTATAATCATTAACTTCCTTAACTTCTAAATCATAACCTTTTTTCTTCATCTCTTCTTTAGCTTTTTTCAATACATCACCATGAGGTGCTGGTGACGCTGCGACAGTTATTTTCTTGCTATCCTCTTTTTCTTTTCCACATGCTGTTAAAGTGAATACTACTAATACGATACTAAATATACCTATCCATTTTTTCATATGTATCAATCCTTTTATCAATTTTCAATATTCTTTTTCTCTTATAGATATGTAAAGACATAAAAAAATACTTTCTACTATTAAGAGAAAGCATTGATACACTTTCTCTCATCTTCTAAAGTATATGATTTACTTTATGTGAATTAGCACCATGTCATAAAATAACGGTTGCCGGGCTTCATAGGGCACATCCCTCCACCACTCTTGATAAGAGTTTATAGTTTATTGAATTATCATTAATTTATCATTAGTTTAAATATAAGTCAATATAATATTTAAACTATTCTAAATATTTAGAAAGTGTTGAATGCTTTCTTTACGGGAATACTCTTATCATATTTATAATCAAAGGAGGAATACTATGATTCGTTATGTTTATCATTTTATCAGTGCTTTAGTCATTAGTATCATTTTATTAATCACAATGGTTATCATGGATATCTTAGCTCAATCGACGCATCTTACTTTATTATTAATTAATATCGATTTCTTAATTGATCCAAGTAAAACTCCTTTACTATTAGAACTAGCCATTCATATCTTTATAGGATGGTTAATATATTTTATTTTCTTGCTTATTTATCACGTATTTAAATCATTATATAAAGTAAGCTATTTCTTATTAATGCTCGTTTTTGCCTCTCTTTACCCTTCACTTATCATTATAGCAAAACGATCATTCTTCCATTTTAGTTGGAGTGAATATGGATTATGGATGATAGCTCACATTATTTTTACAATTTTAATGGCTTTCGCTATTTCATATTTTTCTAAAAAACAATATTAACTTTTTAAATAAATGATTTGGAAATATTTATTTAATTTTTACAAAAGGTTTATTCTTTAAGTTAAGTTAAAGATTTATTATGATTTTTTTTAAAATCCTATTTCTGCTCTATTTAAATGCTACACTCTAGTTGTAATTGATCATGAATGAAATGGGGTTTTCATTATGAAGAAAGTTTCTCTTATTGCAACTATACTTTTAACAAGTACGATGTTACTTACAACGACTCATTCTGTAGAAGCACATGCTGCCGATTTAGTTACTAAAGAAAATGCTAAACAAATTGCTACAGATGCATTATCTAATAGTGGAGGTAATCCAAACCTACAACGATTTGGTCGTACTGTTGACAAAGGAGAATACTTTGAAATTATAAGTCATAACAAGTTAAATACAGGTAGTGGGGAGTATAGAGTTTATAAGAATGGCGAAGTTGAGTATAAAAATGGTCCATATAGTGACTTTAATCGACTTCAAGATACACGTATTCATGCAGAATCAGGTATCGCTAAAGCTGCTGAAACAACTTCTTCTCCTAACAATAAACAAGTTAATTCTGTTGATTGTGCACGTGAACTTAATCGTTATTATATAGGGACAGTTGCTTCTTCTGAACTACCATCTTCTAAGTCCCATAACAATACTCAAACTTCACAATCTTTTGCTAACATACTTCCAAACACTGGGGAAAATACACAACAACACTCAAATCAACTTTTTGCCTCACTTCTAGCTATTATGGGAACTTCATTGTTACTAAAAAGAAAACATCATACTCATCCTCATTTATCTAATAAACAGTTCTAATACTAATAAATAAAAAAAGGAATGAGTCAACGAATTCAAAATGAATTCTGACTCACTCCTTTTCCTACGATTAGTCAAGCATTTACAAATAAAATAAGCATTACTTAACTAAACCGTTCAATTTTAATTTTTTGA